>JAISLY010000056.1 GCA_031277035.1 Coriobacteriales bacterium
CGGCCTGCACCTGCGCTATCCCCACGGACGCAGCGACGCGCTGGCAGGAGTGAGCCTGAGAATCCCGCAGGGAGCGCTCTGCGGACTGTTTGGACGCAACGGCGCGGGCAAGACCACGCTGATGTCGCTCGTGGCGGGGCTGCGACGGCCAAGCGCGGGCAGCATCCGCGTGTTTGGTGAGGATCCATGGGAGAACCCCCGCATCGCCCCGCAGGTGGCCTTTGTATACCCAAAGAACAATGCCGATGCCACCATCAACAGCCTCAAGACGCACGAGCTGCTGATGATGGGCGCACTGCTTCGCCCTCAGTGGGACGCAGGCTTTGCCCTCCACCTGCTCAAACGCTTCGACGTGCCGCCCAAAAAGGCCCTGAGCAAGATGAGCCAGGGGCAGGCGGCGGCTCTGCGCTGCGCCATAGGGCTGGCATCGCGCGCGCCGCTGACCGTCTTTGATGAGGCCTACCTTGGCATGGACGCCGTCTATCGCAGGGTGTTCATCGACGAGCTGTTGGCCGATTACACGGCGCACCCGCGCACCATCCTGTTCTCGACACACTATATTGCCGAGATGGAGCGGCTGTTCAGCGAGGCTATCATCATCGATGCCGGCAAGATACTGGCACACGATGACGCGGACGCGTTGCGCGCACACGGCAAGACCCTGCAGGACACCTTTATCGGTCTGACACTCAAGGAGGGCGAGGTATATGACAACTGAGAACCGCCCCGCATCGGCGGGCACAACGGATGCGACGGATGCGACGGATGCGGCGGGCACGACGGGCACAACGGATGCGACGGCATCGGCGGGCGCCACAAACGCCGCAAACGCCACAAACGCCACAAACGCCGCAAACGTGACGCGCAAGGCTGGTGGCATACGCGGCGCATTTATCTGGCATATGCGGGTGATGGGCCAAAGCACGCTCTGGTTTTTGGGCATCATGCTGCTCGTCGTAACAGTGATTAACGTCGGCTTTGTGAGCTTCAGCATCATTCCCTACCCGGCTGAACCGTTGATCTATCCCTCGGCGATTGCTGCAGCCAGCAACGTATTCCTTTTGGTCATGGGATTCGTTATGCCGAGCTACCTCGAAAGCGCGTTGAGTTTTGGGCTCACCCGCCAACAGCACGCCCTCGCGCTGCTGCTGTGCGGCCTTGCCATTGCCGGGGGACTTGCCCTCATCTGCGTTCTTCTGGCGCTGCCTCTCAGCCAGTTTGATCTGCTACAAAGTGTCCGTTTCTTCCTGCCCTTCATCCATAGCTGGTTCTTTTTCCTGGTCGGTTGGCTCATTGTCATCGGCTATCAGTACCGCCGCATTGTCACTGCCATCCTCTCGACCCTGCTCGGTATTGCGGTACTCGCGTTTGGGTCTTTCTGGATCGAATGGCTTCGCATGTCCCCGTTGGCAGTTGATGACACCTCTGTCCTGCACCTGCAACCGCTGCTGCAGGCAGTGGAATTTGGTGGGGTATATCTCGGCATCCTGAATCTTGCCATTACAATCGTCCTCATCATCATCCTCATGCCCACCGTCATCGCCCTCACCCGCCGCATCTCCATAAAGGTCTGAGCTTTCAGGAGGGCTTAAATCCTCCCGCTTTCAGGAGGGCAGCCCGGCATCGGTCGCTTGCGTCTGTGCCGGTGGAGGTGGTAGTATGCACAGCAACAGAAAACACCGCTTTCGCACGTGAAGGATGCCACATGAAGATTAAACGCAGCCTGGCAGCTTTTCTTGTCGTTCTTTTTGCCGCTCTCCTGATGCCCACCTCGGCTTTCGGTGCTCCCTTCGGCATGTTTTCGGAGGACTTCCCCTTTGAGCGCGGCTTTTATATCGCGGCCGCCCTGGCCGCCCTGGCCCTGATTGCCTGGGTGGTCACGCTTTTTGTCGCGTTTCGCGCACGTCGTTCCATCTGCCGCAATACCAGCTGTTCGTTTAACCCCGACAGCACACGTACCGCCGAGCCCTACGGCTTTGGAGGCATGTACGCGATAGAGGAGGCACTCGTTCCCGAAGTCTCGTCTGCAGCTGACCCGCAAACTGCGACCTCTGCCGCACCGTCTCCCCATGTGCCAGCGCCGTCTTTGTCGCCCAGCGCCGCCCCTCTGTCGCCGGCGTCCTCACTCATGGACACCGAGGCGCGTCGTGCGCTGCGCGAGGATGCGGTGCAGCACGCGGTGCAGGCTTTGAGCCTTGAGTCCCTTGCGCGTGCACAGGTGGAGACGGAAAATGCCTCGACGCCCCCCGTTGACAGCAGTCAGCCCGTCGAGCCTTCCCGCATGGATTTTACCGACGACATGATTCAGCAGGTTCTGTACGCCCTGCGTGCCTCACAGCAGGCAGCTGTCGCTGCGTCCATCGCCCCTGCTACCACCTCCGATGGCACCCTCGCTACCGTCATCCCCGCCAGCTCTGCCAGCTCTGCCACCTCTGCCACCACCACCCTCGCTACCGATGGCACCCCCACCGAGTCAGCAAGGATACTGACGTTCATGCCAGCTCAGCCCCGCAGGCGTGGCGCGCATTTTCGCAATGAGGCGGACGCCCTTGCCAATGTTGACGATTCGGAGACGAGCGGAGAGATCCTCGATTTGATACAGCAGTTGATGCGGCACGCGCAGACCGATATTGAGCGGCGTCAAAGCCAGAAACGCGCATCCTGACCCGCACCGCGCACCCCCTCTCAGCGCGCATTCTCCAATCGAATCAGCGTCTTCTCGCGTCCAAGCAGCGCGAGCGAGCCAAAGAGCGGCGGCGAGACCATGTTGCCGCAGACCGCGACCCGCACTGCCTGGAATACGACCTTCGGCTTATACCCCAGATCCTCGACGACGGCCCGCAGGGCCCCCTCAAGAGCCGCTTCCTCCCAGGTAAGCGTCTCATCACTCAGCGCCTCAAGCACCCGGGCCAGCACGTCATCGACACCCTCGAAGCGCAGGCACTTCTCCACGGAGCGTTCGTCGCGCACAACGCTCTCGCCACAGAACAGGTAGGCGACCATCGGACAGACTTCGGCCAGGGTCTTTACCCGCTCGGCGACGAGTGGATAGATTCCCTCGTACCAGGCCCGATTTGCGATAACATCCTCCAAAACCTCCTCCGCTGAGGCCGCCTGACCAAAACGCAGGGTTCTTTGGGCGGAACCAAGACGCAGATCCGCGCCCTCCTCCCAGGCCCACGCAAGCGATCCCTCCCGCGTAAAGCCCCAGTCCTGCAACCAGGGCACCAGCCAGTCGACAAAGGCCGCCGCGCCCAGCTCTTTGAGAGCGGCGCTGTTAATCCAATCCAGTTTTGCGGGGTCAAAGATTGCCGGATTTTTTGAAACCCGCGCAAGCGAGAAGTTCTCCTGCAGAGTCGCAGCGTCAATGAGCGTCGTCTCGCCGTCAAGCGACCAGCCGAGAAGCGCGAGATAGTTGAGAAGCGCGTGGGGGAGGTACCCCTCATCCCGATAGGCCTCCACACTCGTCGCGCCATGACGTTTGGAGAGGCGCTTTCCGTCGCCGCCCAGAATCATCGAGAGGTGAGCGAAGCGCGGCAGCGGGGCCTCAAGCGCTTCATAGACGAGAATCTGCTTCGGTGTGTTGGAGAGATGGTCATCGCCTCGAATCACATGGCTGATCTGCATCAGCACGTCATCGACGACGACGACGAAGTTGTAGGTCGGTGAGGCGTCCGAGCGAAAGAGGATAAAGTCGTCGAGCTGGTCGGCGGGCACGCTCATCGCGCCAAACACCTCGTCGTCCCAGGAGACCGGGCCGTGGTCAAGCGGCACCTTCAGGCGCCAGGTATGTGGCTCACCAGCGGCAATGCGTCCGGCCGCCTCCCCGGGGTCAATGGCGCGACACCTGCGGTCATAGCCACTGTAGGTGTGTGCCGCCAGGGCACGCTCTCGCTTGGCAGCGAGTTCTTCGGGCGCACAGAAGCAGGGGTAGACCGCGTCGTGGGCCTTCAGGCGTTCAAGGGCTTCGCGGTAGTGGACGAGGCGCTCGGTTTGCAGGTAGGGGCCCTTCTCGCCACCAACTTCGGGGCCCTCATCCCAGGAAAGGCCAAGCCAGCGCAGCGAGCGGATGATCTGCTCGGTGTTTTTTACCGTCGAGCGCTCGGGGTCGGTGTCCTCAATGCGCAGGATGAAGCTTCCGCCCCACCTGCGGGCAAAGGCCCAGTTGTAGATGGCAGTGCGCGCTCCGCCGATGTGCAGGGCGCCGGTGGGCGAGGGGGCGAAGCGTACGCGAACAGGTCTCTCCCGCTGGGCGGCTCCCCCTGCTCCATCAGCAGCTCCGTCCGTGGGTGCCTGGATACAATCTCCGGTCATCATACACTCCTCATACAGGTTGTTCGCGCGATCTTGGTGCGCCCTACGCTTCGCGCCCTACGCTTTGCGCCCTACGCTTTGCGCCTTGATGAAACACAGGACAGCAGTATACTGTTCTGTGCGCTCAAAGGGTAATCAGGCGGCAGACGACCATCAGCTTTTATCGGGGTCGCTCTGCGCTCAGACACAGGGAGATGAGCACGATTCGCGGGCAAGCTCCCACAGAAATCGCGAGAGAACATATGAAATCACAGAACAGCCCCCAACAGAACAGCCCCCAACAGAACAGCCCCAGACAGAACAGCCCCCAACAGAACAGCCCAAGCGAGGCCGGGAACGCACAGGAGGCAGACGGGGAGACCTACACGCTTTCGCTGTTTGAGGAGTCCCTGGATGACGGGACGCTCGCCACCGATCTGGCGCGATTCGTCGAAGGGATACGTTCAAGCGGCCTGATATACCACGGCGACCCGGTGCTCTGCTGTTTTGTGCCAACGGTATTCACCCCATCCGCCAGAACCCTGTTCGAGGCCATCACGGCTACGACGGTCTCGATATGCGAGAAGGTCACGCGCGGCTTTATCGAGTCGCCAGGCTACCGAAGCCTCTGGGGTCTGGACGAGCTGAGCACCGGCCTTGCCCTGCTCGATGTGGGCTATGCCTCCCTGATTCCGATGATGCGAGCCGACCTCTTTTTCGACTTTGATTCCGCTGCGTTCAAGTTCTGCGAGATCAACACCGATGGCACAAGCGCCATGAACGAGGACCGCTGCGCCGCCGCCGCCTTCAGGGCAACGGAGCTGTTCGGCGAGGTCACCAGCAAAAGGCGCCTGCAAAGCCAGGAACTCTTTGAGCCCTGGGTCGATGCGGCGCTTGCGCTTTACGCCGAGTGGGCGGCCGGAAAGGGCCTCAGTGAGGCGCCGCGTGTGGCCATCGTCGACTTCCAGGAAGAGGCCACCACGCAGGAGTTCCTCGAGTTCAAAACGCGCTTTGAGAATCGCGGGGTTGACGCTCTGGTGGTGGACATGGCGGACCTGCGCTATGAGGACGGAGTTCTGTTCGCCTCAGGCCTGCCGGTCAATCTTGTGTATCGGCGCGCGGTCTCCCCCGCGGTCATCGACGATGCGCACCGTCGCGGGATTGTCTCGCTCGGCGACCTCGATGGCTCTGCATGCGAAGGCTCGCTTGCCCTGATCAGTGCGGCAAAATACGGCGCCGTGGCGCTTATCGGCGGCTTTCGCACCCTGCTTGCCCACAGCAAACAGTTTTTCGAGATGCTCTGGCGCAGGGAGACCTGGGAGCTTCTCGATGAGGAAGAGATTGAGTTCGTCAGGGCGCATGTGCCAAAGACCCTGTCCTTCAATTCTGGCGCGGTTGACCTGGCTACGCTGGTATCCTCAAAGGATCAGTGGATACTGAAGCCGAAAAGCGGATTTGGGACGATTGGCGTGTTTGCCGGGCAGGAGCACCAGGAAAGCGAGTGGCGAGACATCTGTGAGCGCCTCCTCGATGCGGACTATGTTCTGCAGGAATATTGCGAGCAACACCAGTCCCGCAATATCATCCCGCAAAACGGTGGGCGCAGCCTGGAAAATATGAACTACCTCGTCGGGCTGTTCACCTACTCCGGAAAGTTTGTTGGCACATACATTCGCGCGGGGCGCGGTGCGATTATCGGCAGCATCCGGGGCAGTGGCGTCGTCCCGAGCTTCTGGAGCGGGGAAGCGTGAAGCGAGGCATCAGCCCGCGTGTAAAAGAGTCTGGCTGCGCGACGTGCTGGAGCGCCTCAGCCCGCGTGTAAAAGAGTCTGGCTGCGCGACGTGCTGGAGCGTCTCAGCCCGCGTGCAGGGAGGCTCTGTACTCATCGAGCAGGGTCGTCCGTCTGGCAACGAGCTCGGCAAGGGGTTGCAGGCAGGCCTGGTCCTCGGCGCTGAGAACGCCCCGGGCTCGTTCGATCATCTCGTCCAGCCACGCGCTGGCGGGGCGGTCGTACACGGTCGCCTCCCAGGCGCCATGACGCAAAGCGGCCTTGGCTCGAGCGATTGCGTCTTCGTCCACACCTTCAAACGCCGTGAGGAAAAAGGAAAGGTTGGCCTCGTCATAAAAGATGCCAGCGATGAGTGCCGCGTAGGCAAAGGCGTATTCGGGCGGCAGGGAGTCGGCCATGCGGATTTCGATATAGGTCTTAAAGCGCACATCGAAAAAAAACAGGGAGAGAATGTGCTCGACCTTCTCCAAATCGAGAATATGGCCAGAGAAGACCTCAGAGAAGGGCCGTGTTCCCTGGTAGATGGCTCGTTTGCGCATATCGTCGTCGTAGGCAAGGGTAAAGATGGCCGGAGCCGCCAACAGGCTTGCGCCGTAGTCGGTAAAGCCGAATTCGGGCTCAAAGAGATGGGGTGCGCACATCGAGCGCAGCGAATCGACATCGTCCCAGACGGTCGTGTGCGCCATGCGCGCGGGAACGGGAAGCCCGCTGCGCGTCACGTTTCCCTCTCCGCCCGCCTCCCCGGCGTCCTGGCCGACCGGCATGCCCTCAAAGACCGGCGAGTTGTCCGTGATGAACGCCAGAAGGGGGCCAAGCGCCGTCGCGACGCGAAACTTGCGCACGGCGTCCTCCTCGCTTGCAAAGTCGATGCTCACCTGGGTTGAGGCCGTCGCGCGCATCATGCAGATGCCATGACGCCCCGTGTCCTGAAAGTACCGGTCCATGTAGCGATAGCGCTGCTTGGGGATGAGGGGTATCTCAAAGGCGCAGGCCGAAGGGTGATAGCCCAGCGTGAGAAGGACGTAGCCGCATTCGGCAAGCAGCGGGTCGAGTTCAGCGCGAAAGGCGCGGTAGAGCTGCTGAAGCGTGGAGAGGCGCACGGCCGGCCCAATGCTTATCTCAAGCTGCGCCCCGGGCTCCAGGGTGACATTTGCCTTCAGGCGCGAGAGGCCGATGAGCGCGCGCGAACCGTCCTCCTGTTCCTCAAAGATGCGGGCATCGTAGTACGGCGCCAGCCGCTCCAGTATCGTTGCGATGCCAGGAGCGCCGGTGACGGCGTCGTCGGCGTAGGGTACGAGCCTGTGCCCCTCTGCCGTGACAACGAAGTGTTCTATCTCAAGGCCCAGACACGAACCGCAGCCGTGCTCGATGCCGCCTGAGATGAAGTCGGCTATGGCTTCCGCCTGGCGAAAGGTTCCCTCTCCCTCACCTGCCGCTGCCCGTCTGCGCTCGCCGGGCCCGCTGTGCTCAGCCTGCCCCTGCGCCGTCTGCCCCTGCGCCTCCGCAGCTCCTGCCAAGCGCGCTTCCTGCCCCTGCGCCCCCGCAGCTTCTGCCAAGCGCGCCGCCTGCCCCTGCGCCTCCTGCCCCTGCGCCGCCTGCTGTCCGTTGCCCATGGTATCTGTCGCCTCCGTGCCTGCGCTGCCGGCGCCTGTTGTATGGTCGGTACGTTTCTTCATAGGGGCATTGTACCTGTAAACCGCCTTGACTTGTCATGTCTGCGCCACGCCATCCGGCAAATGCGTTACTATGCGATGTGTGGGATTATACGTCGTAGGAAAGAAGGGATGTCCATGCCTGCCCCAAACCTCGCATCTGCAAACAACTATGTCTTTACCTCCGAGAGCGTGACCGAAGGCCATCCGGATAAGGTCTGCGACCAGATATCCGACGCTATCCTCGACGCCATCTTTACGAAGGAAGCGGCCCTCGCCGCCGAGGGCTATGTTGCGCCTTCCGGAGAGAAGGCCGATCTGACAAAGGCTCGCTCAGCGTGTGAGACCCTCGTCACGACCGGGCTTGTCACCCTTGCCGGCGAGATACGCACGCAGGCCTATATCGACATCGATCGGGTCGCACGCACCGTCATCGCCGACATCGGCTACAACGACCCCGCACTGGGCTTCGCCGCGAAGTCCTGCGCGGTCATCAACGTCATCCATGAGCAGAGCGCCGACATCGCGATGGGCGTCGACGAGTCCTTTGAGGTTCAGCACGAGCTCGACGACGGCGATCCCTACGAACTCATTGGGGCTGGCGATCAGGGCATGATGTTTGGCTACGCCTGCGATGAGACCGAACCTCTCATGCCGATGCCCATTTTTCTGGCTCATCGTCTGGCCGAGCGTCTGGCTGCGGTTCGCAAGGACGGCACGCTGCCATACCTGCGCCCCGACGGAAAATCCCAGGTCAGCGTGCGGTATGAGGGCGATCGGCCGATTGCGGTGGAGAAGGTTCTCATCTCAACCCAACATGCGGAAGGCATCGATATTGAGACCACGCTCAAGCCGGCGCTTATCGAGACGGTCATCAGCCCGGTTTTGAACCAGTGGAACATCGACTGGAACGGCGCCGAGATATATGTGAACCCGACCGGCCGGTTTGTCATCGGCGGACCGGCTGGCGATACCGGCGTAACGGGCCGCAAGATTATCGTGGATACCTACGGCGGGCGCGGGCGTCATGGCGGCGGTGCCTTCTCCGGCAAGGACCCCACAAAGGTCGATCGCTCGGCCGCCTATGCGGCGCGTTGGGTGGCCAAGAATATCGTCGCGGCCGGCCTCGCTGCCCGCGTTGAGGTGCAGGTTGCCTATGCCATCGGTGTCGCCGCGCCTCTTTCGCTGCTCATCGATACCTTTGGTACGGGAACCGTGCCCGACAGCGCGATTGAGGCCGCCGTGCGCAGGGTCTTTGACCTGCGACCGGGCGCCATCATCGACGCACTCGACCTGCGCCGACCGATCTATCGCAAGACGGCCGCCTACGGCCATTTTGGGCGCGAGCTGCCGGAGTTTACCTGGGAGCGCACCGACCGTATCGAGGCGCTGCGCGACGCCCTCGCCTGACGGAGGCGCACCCCCAAGGGCGCACCCCCAGGGCGTACTTGCCTGACGGAGGCGCATCCTTTGGGAGACGTGCCTTCCTTGTGGTATTCTGATGCGGTCAGGGGGAGGGCATGTTTTACAGGCTTTTTGACAGGATATATACAAACGGCGCGGTTTTGCAGTTCGTCTGAGGAAAGGAAACGATCATGGGCTTTATCCAGGCATTCCAGGGCGCAATAGGCGGCACCTTCGCCGACCAATGGAAGGACTTCTACACCGTTCCAAATGGCGTGAGCCATACTGCCGGCGTTGTTCCTGCCGTGCCAAACGGCACCAATGCGGGGCGAGGCTCGAATCTCAAATACAGCGCAAACATCATCTCCAATGGCTCGCTGCTCGTCGTCCCCGAGGGCTTTTCTCTGATAACGGTGGAAAACGGCGCGATTACCGGTTTCGTTGCTCAGCCGGGTGGTTACAAGTGGGCAAGCGACGACCCCAATTCGCAATCCATTTTCGCAGGCAATGGCATCATTGCTCCGACCGTTACGCAGTCTGTGGAGCGCTTTAAGTTCGGCGGTCAGCCAGGCGCGCAGCAGCTGGCCTTCTTCATCAACCTCAAGGAGATACCGGACAACAAATTTGGAACCCAGTCGACCGTCTACTGGGACGACGCGTATCTCAGAACGCAGGCCGGCGCTATCACACGCGGCTCCTACAGCCTGCGAATCGTCGACCCCATTCTGTTTGTCAAACAGTTTGTCCCGGTGGAATTCCTCTCCGCAAACGCTCCCGCCTTCGATTTCGCGGATATTCACAATAAGGCGGCGGCGCAGCTTTTCAACGAGGTTGTCGCCTCCCTGAGCGCCGCGTTTTCCAGCTACACGAACGACCCGAACAAAGGCAAGCGCATCACGCAGCTCCAGGGCGACGCGGTCGGTTTTGCCCAGTCGCTTGGCGACGCTGTGGAGAAGGCCTACTTCTGGAAAGCCAATCGAGGGCTTGAGATCATAGCGGCCGCGCTCGTCGCCATCGAATACGACGAGGGCACCAGGAAGATGCTTGCCGAGGTTCAGGAGGGAGACGCCATGGCGGGTTCCCGCGCCAACGTCGTCACCCAGCTGAGTCTGGCGCGCGGCATTGAGGCTGCCGGCTCCAATACCGGCGGCAACGGCGGAGCCTTGGGCATGGCCTTCATGGGCATGGGGATGAATGCCGGCGGAGCTACCCTGCAGCAATACCAGCAGCAGGGAGGCCCCGACAACCCGCTCTTCCCCGCCGCCGCACAGGCAGCTCCATCTGCACAGGCCGTTCCGCCGGTTCAGGGTGCCGCCGCAGTTCCCGCGGCCTCGGGAGCCGCCCCGTCCGCCGAGGATCCCTACGAGAAGCTCACCAAGCTCAAGGGTCTGCTTGACGCGAGCGTCATCACGCAGGAAGACTTTGATGCCGCGAAGGCAAAGATTCTCGGCCTGTAACGCTTCTCGACCGCTGACAGGAAGGCGCATCGCCATGCCCGACCTCCCCACTCAACAGGATCTGCCTCCGGTTGCTGTCGGGCAGCATCCGTCGCAGCAACCGCCTCAACCCGAACAGCCGCCGTTTTCGCCCCCGCAGCCGCCTCAACCCGAACAGCCGCAGGTCGTGCAGACGGCGGGCGACGCAAAGGACGGTATCGACAAATGCCCGCACTGCGGCTCCTCAGACATCGAGCTCAACCCGCAGACGGGGATGTTGCACTGCCACTATTGTCACAGTGAGTGGTCTGCCCCGGCCGATGCGCTGACCGGCGATGTGCACCAGCTCTCCGGCATCGTCATCGGCAGCGGTGCCCAGGACATCATCCCGAGCGTCGACGTCGTCATGACCTTCAAATGCAGCGCCTGTGGGGCCGAGGTGATTGTTGATACCCGAGAGGCATTGCAGGCACGTTGCCACTGGTGTCGCAACACGCTTTCTGTCAACGAGCAGATTCCCAATGGCGCGGTGCCCGATGTCGTCGTGCCCTTCCGTCTGACGCGGGAGCAGGCGCAGCAGCATATCGAACAATTTGTCAGCAAGCGGCAGTTCTACGCCAATCCGACCTTTAAACGGGAGTTCACGACAGAAAACATCATGGGCGTCTATCTGCCCTACATGGTCGTTGACGTCAAGGGGCATGTACGAATGACCGGTCAGGGAGAGCACCTGGTGCGGCGGTACACGGTTGGCTCCAAGGAGAACAGGGAGACCCGCTACGACGCCGATCTGTATGATCTGGGGCGCGATTTTGACCTGCTGGTGGATGACCTGACGGTCGAAGCCAGCTCCGAGCGCCTCCAGCAGAACACGGTGGCGAATTCGAACAACGTCATCAATACCATCCTGCCCTTCCCGATGGAGACCGCGGTGCAGTTTAACGCGAACTACCTGCGCGGGTACACCTCGGAGAAACGCGATACAAACCGCGAGGCGCTGCTTGGGCTCATAGGGGCCCAGACGCGCGACCTTGCGCGTAACCGCGCAAAAGCAACAGCGACCTTCTACGACCGCGGCATCCGCTGGGACACGCTCGACCTCGCGGTTTCGGGGCAGCTGTGGAAGACGGCCTACCTGCCCGTCTGGCTGTATTCGTACCTGCAGGTCAAAAACGACGGCAGCCGCTTTTTGCATTATGTCGCCGTCAACGGGGTGACGGGCGAGACGATGGGCTCGGTGCCCGTTCACAAGCCAAAGCTGCTGCTGGTCTCCGGCCTTATCGAGGTGGTCGGCATCGTCGTCGGCCTTGCTCTGATCCTGCTTTTCGCGTAGGACGAGGACGGACGAGGAAGCGGAAACGGAAGCGGAAGCGAACGGAAGCGGAACGGAAGCGGAAGCGAAACGGAAGCGGAAGCGAACGAGAAAGGGGAGAGGAACAGGAGATGAGCGAGAGATGTTCGATCTGACGGCGCTTTGGCCCTTGCAGGCGGCCTTCGCACTCTTTGACAGCGACAGCAACGGGGGAGCCTACGCGGGCCTCGTATTGTTGGCCTCGGGCTTTCTCTACTATGCCCTGATATATCGCCGCTACCGCAACCAGGACAAGCGCCATCGCCATGAGCGTGAGACCAGGGCAGCCATCGAGAACGTGCAGGTCTTTGATCAGTTCCGGCAGCATCGCAAAGGTTTGCGCAGTGCGGCGATGGTAGGTCGCAATGACGAATTGATAGAGGGTGCGCTTAATGTGGGCGGCGAGGGCCTGCTCTCCCAGACCCTCAAAGTGACGAGCGAAACCGGCATCGACATCTCTGTTGGCGGAATCAGGATTTTTGACACGTTGCGAAAGTACCACAAATGAGCGCAGCCCCCAAAGAGGCGAGCCCAATCCACGATGTTACCTGTCCGTCCTGTCACGCGGACGACTTTACGGTAATCGATGAGTCGACCGGCCTTCTGCGCTGCTCCTTCTGTCGCAACGCCTGGATTGACGAGCACTTTGTCAAACTGACCGAGACGGAGCGTTACCTGCGCGAGCAGGCCAAACAGCCACGGGTTATCACCGATAACAGCACCGAGACCGACCGACAGCTGCTGCAGGCTGTCAGCGGCCTGAGTGGTTTTATGACGCAGGTCGGTGCGGTGTTCAGGCGCGCGCTGAGTGGCTGCGTGGTCGTGGCCGTTCTCCTTATTGTGCTAGCTATTTTAGCAATTATTCTGCCCATCTTCCTCAAATAGACCGCAGGCTGTCAAAGAGGCCACCGACTCTCAAGGAGACCGCAGGCTGCCGCGCCTCCGGTCAGCCCGCACCCGCCGCGCCTTCGGTCATTCACTATAATGACCCTGTGGAGAATCTGCCGAGCATACGTGAACAGCTGGCCTCGGTGCCCCTTTCGCCGGGCGTCTATCTCTGGAAGGACGCTGCCGGTCAGGTGCTGTATGTGGGCAAGGCGCGTCAGCTGCGCAACCGTATGCGCCAGTACGCCAACCTCGCCGACGAACGGGCGATGATTCCGCGTCTGATGGAGCAGGTCGCCTCCTTTGACTATCTGGTCACCGCCAGCGAGCACGAGTCGCTGATTCTGGAGAAAAATCTCATCAGGCAGTACAGCCCACCCTTTAATGTGGACTTCAAGGATGACAAAAGCTATCCCTTCATTGCGCTGACCATGGGCGATGTGTTTCCCGCCATCAAATACACACGCGAGAAGCCCGTGGTGACGACGCGCTATTTTGGCCCGTATACCGATGCTCGCGCGGCGCGTACGATGATTGAGGTCGCACGGCGCATCGTACCCATCTGTCAGGCTTCCTGCGTGGAGTGGAAGCGTCTGAAGCGTCGGCTGGAACACGATTCGGACGCGGTGGGGGACAAGCCCTGCTTTGACTGTCACGTCGGGCTTGGCCCCGGCCCCTGTATCGGAGCCTGCACGCCCGAGCAGTATGCGCATAATGTGGAGCAGATCAGCCGCTTTCTCACCGGGCAGCGTCGCGGCTTTATCAAGGCTATCGAGGAAGAGATGTTCAGGGCTTCAGCCGACCTTGATTTTGAGCGCGCAGCCCGCAGCAAGGCGCGTATCGAAACCATCCGCTCGCTTAAAGACCGTCAGCATGTGCAGCTTGCGCCTACGCTTGACGCTGATGCCGTGGGGTTTTTCCGCGAGGAGACCATCGCCGGCGTACAGGTGCTCGTCGTGCGTGAGGGCATCGTGCATATCGCAAACGAGTTTGTGCTCGACAAGGGCCTCGACGTCCCCGATGACGACCTGGTCGACACCTTTCTCATGCGCTACTACGAACAGGCCACGGACATCCCGCGCGAGGTCCTGCTCGCGACCCTGCCCGAGGACGCCGCGACGATAGAGGAATGGCTCACCGGGCTTTTAGCCTCGCCTCATAGGGCGAAGGTGCGCCTGCGGGCGCCTCTGCGCGGAGAGAGACGCGAACTGCTCGAGCTCGCCGAACGCAATGCGCGCTACACGCTCAACCGCTACAAGGCACGCACGCGCTACGATGACGAGCGCACGAACGCCGCCCTGCTGCAGCTGGAAAGCGCTCTTGCCCTCGAGCGGGCCCCGATGCGCATCGAGTGCTTTGACATCTCAACGATTCACGGGCGCCATTCCGTGGCGTCTATGGTCGTTTTCACGGCGGGCCGGCCCGACAAGGCGCAGTATCGCCGGTTCAAGGTGCGACTGGATACGGGCGAGGCAAATGACTTTGCGATGATGGGCGAGGTGCTCGCCCGGCGCTACGCTCCCGAGCGCATGGCCGACGCGCGTTTTGGCACGCGCCCCGACCTGCTTATCGTTGACGGTGGCAAGCCGCAACTTACCGCCGCGAGGCAGCAGTTCGAGGCCCTCGGCCTGGACATTCCCGTCGCCGGGCTTGCAAAGGCCGATGAGGAGTTGTTCGTGCCCTGGGAGGAGACGGGGCCGATTGTGCTGCCGAGCGGCTCGGCGGCGCTGTACCTGGTCAAGCGCATCCGCGACGAGGCGCACCGCTTTGCCATCACCTTCCACCGCTCCCTGCGCGACAGGGCGATGACGAGCAGCGTTCTTGACGAGGTGGTCGGCCTTGGGCCCAAGCGTAAAAAGGCACTTCTGAGGCACTTTGGTTCCTTCAAGCGCCTGCAGGCAGCCACCGTCTCTGAACTTGCCGCCGTGAAGGGGATTCCTGCCCAGGTAGCCGATGAGGTCTGGGCCGTTCTGCACGCTGAACAATGAGGGCTGGGCCGTTCTGCACGCTGACCAATGAGGGCTGGGGCACTGAAGCGCTGAACAATGAGGCTGGGGCACTGAAGCGCTGAACAATGAGGGCGTTCAGGTGACGGCGAGCGTAAGCGCCTTCAGGCGGGCAAGACGCTCCGTATCCCCACTGATAAGGATAACGGTCGTGCCGTTTTTGCGCGTCGTCTCCAGAAGTAACTCATCTATCTCAAGCTCCTCGTCCTCCCGTATGGGGGCAGACGGCTCATCGAGCAGCAGCAGCTCGGGTCGGCGCAACAGGGCGGTGCGCAGAAGCGCGGGGTAATCCTGTCTGCGTCTCAACCAGGGTAAAAACGAGTTTCGCTTCGAGCGTACCAGGGCCAGACGTTCGTGCGGGATTTCGGGAGAGTAGCGCCAGCGCCCGTCCTTGCCGAGTGTGCCGTAGGTCAGGCGGCCGTCTGTCGGCTGCAAAAGGCCGGCGGCGATCTCCAGGAAGGCCCGCTGCGCCGCTCGATCAGAGCCAATCAGGGCGGTTATGCTGGCGTGATCAATCTGCCCGTGACCCAGGCTGAACACGGGTTTTTCCCCGTCACGCTCGCGTATGGCATAGCTCAGATTCTCATAACGTATATTCATGATGGGTTTAGGGTATCATACCCGAGAGACACAGAGGGAGGCACAGGCGATTAATCCGCCCCTCCCAAGCACTGCGCGAGCAGAGGAGATCGGATATGGACGCGAAGCCCACACCCCCCGAGACAGCCCTTTCCGAGGAACTGATTGCAGGGCCCGACCTCGTTATCATCACCGGCATGGCGGGCGCCGGTCGCACCGAGGCCATGCACACCTTTGAGGACCTCGGGTATTTCTGCATTGACAATCTGCCGCCTACGCTGCTGCTCAACCTCGTTACGCTCGCCGATTTGCCAAAGAGCGCCAAGCGAAAACTGGCTGTGGTCTGCGACCTGCGCGCCAAGGAGTTCTTCTCAAAGCTCAGTGAGGAACTGCGCCTGATTGCCGAGGCCGGCGTCTCCTACAAGGTGCTCTTCCTCGATTCGCGCAACGACGTTCTGATTGCGCGCTTTAAGGAGACGCGCCGGCGCCATCCACTGAGCGAGGGGTCGATGACGCTGCTCGCCGGCATCGAGCGGGAACGCGAGCTTTTGGCGACAGCGCGTGAGATGGCCGACTCGGTTATCGATACCTCCGATGTCGACCCTCGTGAGCTGCGCACACACATCCGCCGGCTCTTCTCTCAGGAAACCGACCAGGAGAGTATGCAGGTTTCGGTCTTCTCTTTTGGGTTCAAGCACGGCATGCCCATTGAGGCCGACCTTGTCATCGACGTGCGCTTTTTGCCCAACCCCTTCTATGAACCCAATCTGCGCCATCTCACCGGGCAAAGCGACGAGGTGCGCGCCTTTATACTGAACCAGAGCGAGACGCGGCGCTTCCTTGCGAGTTGGCAGGATTTGCTCAAGGTCATCATGCCCGGCTATGTGCGCGAGGGCAAGCAGGCGATTTCCATTGGCATCGGCTGTACGGGGGGGCAACATCGCAGCGTTGTCCTGGCGGACGAGACCGAGCGCTATCTGCGCCAGATGGGCTACCGGACGATACGTGCCCATCGCGATCTGGCCCTGGCTGAGGTGCTGTAGTGCCCCCCGCCCTCTCTGCGGCTGCCGCTGGAGCCGCCGATTCCATCGCCGCGCCCGAAGCCACTCACGCCGCCGCGTCCAAAGCCGCCCTCTCTGCCCACGCTGTCGGTGCCGATACCCACGCCGCCGCTGCCGATGCCCACGCTGCCCCCCACGCCGTCGTCATCGGCGGGGGAACCGGCGCTCCGGTCAGCATTCGCGCCCTGCTGTCGCTTGGGATTCAGGTCTCGGCCGTTGTCGCGATGGCCGATGACGGTGGCTCAACAGGGCTATTACGCGAGCATGCTAATGTTGCTGCCCCCGGTGACATCCGCAAATGCCTCGCGGCGATGGCCTCAGACCCGCAAGGCGCCTGGCCCCGCGCCTTCAAGCAGCGCTTCTCCTACGTCAACGACCACACGCTCGGCAACCTGATGCTCACCGCGCTCACCGACGTGACGGGCTCCTTTCCCGAGGCGGTCAAGCTCTGCGGCGAGTTGCTTGGCGCCCGCGGGCGGGTCTATCCCTCGACTCTGGAAAACGTCCAGCTCGTCGGCGTGACCCGCGATGGCCGTCACCTGCGTGGTCAGGCGACAATCTGTGCCTCGGACACGGCCCTGGCCCGCGTCTCGCTCCTCCCCGAGCAGCCCGCAGCCTATCGTCCGGCGCTTGACGCCCTGCGCACCGCCGACCTCATCGTGCTTGGCCCGGGCTCGCTGTTCACCTCGATTATCCCCAACCTGCTCGTCCCCGGCGTCATCGAGGCAATCCGCGAGAGTCGCAACGGCGCAGGCGCAGGTGGCGCGGTCGCAGGCGCGGGCGGCGCGGGTGCGGGCACAGGGCGCGCGGGCACAGGGCGCACGGTCTTTCTCTGTTCGCTTGCCGACATGCAGGGGGAGACCTGGGGGCTTTCAAGCGCGGAGCTGCTCGATGCGCTTGTTGACCACGGCATGGGCGGCCTGATTGACTTTGTCGTCGTGCATGAGCCCCGGCGAAGCAGGCCCGCAAGCAGCGTGACGGCGAGCTTTGAGGCCATCACAGGAGAGACGGCGCGCACACCGCACCGCGATCAAGCCTCCGCTCCGCCCGGTCCTATCCGCCCCGTCGCCTTCGATGAGACGCTCGCTCGCCGCATCGAGGCTTACGGCCCTGCACTTATCCGCCGTAATCTGGTTGACCCTCTCAGGCCCACATGGCATGATGTGAGAGTCCTGTCCGAGGTGCTCGAAGGGATCCTTGGCACGTGTCCTTCACTGCGGAAGTCAAAGACGAACTCTCGCGCGTGATGCCCGAGCACCTTTCGTGCAGAAAGGCCGAGCTCTCTGCTCTGGTGCGCACGCAGGGGCGCCTCTCGGGCAACTACCGGCTCGAGATTACGACCGAGACAGCCCCGGTTGCCCGGGCGGTCGTAAAGCTGCTGCACGACATCTACCAGCTGAAGACCGAAATCACCACGCGTCGCAGCGTCCTGCATAAGACCTACAACTATCTCATCACCGTTCCCGCTCAGATTGGCCTTGAGGACGCCATCCGCGACCTGGGCATCCTTTCTGCGACCGGGCTTGAGCTTGGCATCGACCCGCGTCTTGTGCAGAAGTCCTGTTGCGCGGCCGCTTATCTGCGCGGCGCCTTCCTCGGCGGCGGTTTTATCTCCAACCCGCAGGGCGACTTTCACCTTGAGCTGACCTGCGGGCACGAGTCTCTGGCAAATGGCCTGGTCGCGCTTCTTGCGAAGGCCTCCATCCCCGCGCGTTCGGCACAGCGACGCTCTGATTGGATTGTCTACAGCAAGGGAGCCGAGCCCATCCTGGATTTCCTGGCACTTGTTGGGGCGCATAAGGGCATGCTGAAGATGGAAAACGTACGGGTCACAAAAAGTGTTCGAAATGATGTGAACCGTCGTCTGAATGCGGAGATGGCCAATCAGGCAAAATCCATCGATGCGGCGATGGAGCAGGTGCGCGCCATTCGCCTGCTTGTGGAGAGCCGTGGTATCGAGTCGCTCCCGCCCGCGCTGCGCGAGTTGGCGCTGCTTCGCCTGTCTCACCCGGATGTCTCCCTTCGCGAACTGGGAGAATGCGCCAACCCACCGCTTTCCAAATCTGCCGTCTATCACAGGGTACGCAGGATAGAGGCCATCGCGCGCGAGCAGCTGTCCGCTCCCAGGGCGAGCAAACGTCCCCGGACCAACGAGAATCAAGCAAAAGGCTGACGAGAGAAGGAGGACTTTCATGGCTATCAGGGTAGGGATAAGTGGAATGGGCAGGATTGGGCGTCTTGTCCTTGCGGCGATGATTGACGATCCCGACATCGAGGTCGTCGGCCTGAATGACCTGACGAAGCTCGATGCCATCGCCCATCTTCTCAAGTACGACTCCGTGCATGGCCGCCTGTTTCGCAGTGTGGAGAAGACCGAAGGTGGCCTGACGATAAACGACCGCTTCATCCCCGGCCTCTACGAGCGCGACATCGCCAGGCTCGATTGGAACAAGGTGGGCGCCGATCTGGTCATCGAGGCCTCCGGCAAGTATACCGACGCGACGAAGGCCCGTGCGCATATCGACGGCGGAGCGCGCAAGGTGCTCATTACCGCTCCGGCGAAAAACGAGGACATCACCATCGTCATGGGCGTCAACGATGCGCTTTACGACCCCGCGCAACACCACATCGTCTCCAATGCCTCCTGCACGACCAACTGCCTGGCCCCCTTTGCAAAGGTGCTGCTCGACACCTTTGGCATCAGGAGTGGCTTCATGAACACGATTCATGCCTACACCGGCGACCAGCGCCTTCTCGATGGCAGCCACAAGGACCTGCGCCGGGCGCGCTCGGCGGCACTTTCCATCGTGCCTACGACGACCGGGGCCGCAAAGGCTGTGGCGCTCGTGCTGCCTGCGCTCGCGGGAAGGCTTGACGGCTTTGCCACGCGGGTGCCCACGCCGGACGGCTCACTGGTCGATCTGACCGTCGAACTTGAGACGCCTGCGACGATTGAGGAAATCAACGCGGCGATGAAGGCGGCGGCCGAAGGCCCGATGCAGGGCATCCTCGAATACTGCACGGACCCAATCGTCTCAGCCGACGTTATCGGCAACACGCACTCCTCCATCTTTGACGCGCAGCTGACAATGGTGCTCGGCGACCGGAACAGCGGCGCGGGTGGCTCGGGTGGCGCGGGTGGCGCAGGAAGTGGCGCCGGTGGCGCGGGCGGCGCGGGCGCCAAGAGCGAAGCCGGCCGCGGCTATCTCGCCAAATGTATCGCCTGGTACGACAACGAGCGAGGGTATGCCGAGCGGGTCAGGGACCTCGCGAAGAGGATGCTGTCATGATGCGCCTCGTCAACGAGGCCGACGTCGCGGGCAAACGCGTTTTGCTCCGCGTTGACTTCAACGTGCCGGTGACCGATGGCAGGGTGACCGACGACACGCGTATCCGCGCCGTGCTGCCCACCATCCGCTATCTCATCGACAACCGCGCCCGCGTCATCGTTGCGGCCCATCAGGGGCGCCCGAAAGGCGAGGGCTACGAACGCGCCTACACCCTGGCGCCTATCGCCTATGCCCTTGGCAAGCTGCTCAGGCAGGACGTGCGCCTGACCCACGACATTTTGGGCAAGCAGACCACGGCGGATGTGGAGGCTTTAGGCGACGGCGAGGTGCTCATGCTCGAGAATCTGCGTTTTGATGCGGGGGAGAAGGCCAACGACCCCGCCTTTGCGCGCGGCATCGCCGAGC
This sequence comes from Coriobacteriales bacterium, assembly GCA_031277035.1. Classification (GTDB taxonomy): domain Bacteria; phylum Actinomycetota; class Coriobacteriia; order Coriobacteriales; family UBA8131; genus JAIRXA01. The sequence continues at coordinate 20,152 of JAISLY010000056.1, forward strand.
TTGCAGACGTCTACGTCAACGATGCCTTTGCCGCGGCGCATCGCGCCCATGCCTCGGTTGTTGGCGTCGTTGACCACCTGCCCAGCTACGCGGGCTTTCTCATGTATCGCGAACTGGAGACCTTCTCCCGGATGCTTGCCCGGCCCGAGCGTCCCTTTGTCGCCATCCTCGGCGGTTCAAAGGTCTCCGACAAGATCAAGGTGATCGACAAGCTCATCGATACGGTAGACGTGCTCATCATCGGCGGAGCGATGTGCTTTACCTTTCTGCTTGCCGAAGGCTATGCCGTCGGCACATCGCGCGTGGAGCGGGATTGGGTGGGCCGCGCCCAGGACCTGCTCAAGAAGGCAGGCGAGCGTAACGTGCGCTTCCTGCTGCCGATAGACCTGGTTGTTGCCGATGCCGTTGCGGATGATGTTGAGACGGCCATCTGCGACGTGGTTGCGATTCCCGAGGGCAAGATGGGTCTTGACATCGGGCCGGGCACCGTGACGCTTTACTCCGAGGCGATTGCTGAGGCCCGTACGGTGCTCTGGAACGGGCCGATGGGCGTCTTTGAGATTGACGCCTTTGCCAACGGAACCCGTCAGGTTGCGACGGCTGTGGCGATGAACCAGAAAGCCGTGACCATCATCGGCGGCGGGGACAGCATTGCTGCCATCAACAAGTTTGGCTACAACGACCTGGTGACCTTCATCTCCACAGGCGGCGGGGCCGCGCTTGAACTGTTGGAGGGCCGCCAGCTGCCCGGTGCGGCCGCTTTGGGGTATTACGATGAGTGAGACGAGGCGCAGGCACACCTCGACGGCCTCATCTGCGACAGCTGACTTTGTGGTGCCCAGGCGCAGACCGATTGTCCTTGGCAACTGGAAGATGAACAAGACCACGACGCAGGCCGTCGTGCTCGCGCAGGACATCTCCAATCATTACTACCGGGACTACGACCGTGTGGAGACGGTGCTCTGTCCGCCCTTCATCGACCTGAAAAGCGTTGCAAACGTCCTGGAGTTTGACCGCTCTGCCCTCAGGCTTGGCGCCCAGGATGTCTATTGGGAGGAGAGCGGGGCCTACACGGGAGCAATCTCGCCAGCGATGTTGGTCGAGGTGGGCTGCGCGTATTGCATCGTCGGTCATTCCGAACGGCGCGGGCTTTTTGGCGAGACGGACCGGGACGTCAACCGCAAGGTGCAGGCCCTGCTGTCTGCGGGCATCTCGCCGGTCATTTGTGTGGGAGAGGGCGCCGCGACGCGCGAGGCGGGCGAGAGGCCGACCCAGGAGTTTATCGCCGGGCAGCTTGAGGCGGCCTTTGAGGGAGTGGGCGCATCCGGCGCCGCCCGAAGCGTCGTCGCCTATGAGCCAATCTGGGCAATCGGCACCGGGCGGACCGCGACTCCCGAGCAGGCTCAGGAAATCTGCGCACAGATACGCGGACGCATCAGTGAGCGATATGGGCACGCGACGGCCCAGGCCGTGCGCCTGGTCTATGGCGGCTCGGTGAAGCCGGAAAACGTCGGCTTCTTTGTTCAGATGCCCGACCTCGACGGCTGTCTGGCCGGCGGCGCGGCGCTGGATGCCCCAGCCTTCATCGAGCTGGTAAAGGCCTTCCTCTGATGCGCACCCCGGCCCTTCTGGCGATACTTGACGGGGTCGGCATCCGCGAGGCGACGGCGGATAACGCCGTGGCCCGCGCCGACGCCCCCTTTCTGCATGCCCTGTTTGCCGACGCCCTCTATCCCTGCCGCAGCATCGCGGCCTCTGGGCGCGATGTCGGTCTGCCCGACGGGCAGATGGGCAACTCCGAGGTCGGGCATCTGAACATCGGCGCCGGGCGAATCGTCGCGCAGGAGTTGACCCGTATCGACGAGGCCATCGCCGAGGGCTCCCTGCACACCAACGCGGTGCTGGCCGAGACGATGGACGCGCTCATCGCACGGCAATCGGGCAGTCTTCATCTGATGGGCCTGCTCTCAGATGGGGGAGTCCACAGCATGCAATCCCATCTTGAGGCCCTGGTGACGATGGCTGCCGAGCGCGGGGTGCGGCGCATCCGGCTCCATGCCTTCCTCGATGGCCGGGATGTCGCGCCCGCCAGCGCGAAGGCGTTTGTTGAGCGCGCCCGCGACTTCTGTCGGCGCCTGGCGGGGGCGCATCCCGGTCTTGACCTGCGCATCTCCACCCTTGCGGGGCGTTACTTTGCGATGGACCGCGACAATCGCTGGGAGCGGGTCTGCCAGGCCTGGCGCGCCCTTGTGGAGCCGGGCGTGCCCGGCGCGGGCGGGGCGGCTGAGGCGCTTGAGGCGCACGAGACCCTCGGCGCGGCCGAGGCGGCCGAAGTCCTCGAGACGCCCGGCGCGGGCGCTTCGCCCGGCGCGGGCGGGGCCTCTGCTCTCAGCGCTCTCCCGTGCTATGCGGCCGACGCGGATCCGGCCGCAATCGTCCAGGCCTCCTACGACGCGGGCATCACCGATGAGTTCTTTGAACCGGTGGCCATTGGCGAGGATGGCATCAGCGATGGAGATGCCGTCATCTTCTTCAATCTCAGACCCGATCGGGCTCGCGAGCTGACCCGGGCCTTCATCGACCCAGGCTTCTCCCTGTTTGAGCGCAGAATCCGACCAAAGGTAGACTTCGTCTGCATGACGGAATACGATCCTGTCTTTGAGCGGGACTTCGGCGCAAAGGTGGCCTTTCCCAAGCAGTTCCCGGTCAACACACTAGCTGACTATCTTGCGAGCCTGCATCTGCGCCAATTCCACATCGCCGAGACGGAGAAGTACGCGCACGTGACCTTTTTCCTCAACGGCGGCATCGAGGAGCCAAAGGAGGGGGAGGAGCGTCTGCTCATCGCGAGCCCCAGAGTCGCGACCTACGATTTGGAGCCGGAGATGAGCGCTCCCCAGGTAACCGAGCAGCTGGTGGGCGCCATACGTCGAAGCGCGGCCGATGTGTATATCGTAAATTACGCCAACGGCGATATGGTGGGCCATACCGGCGTGCAGGCGGCCACCGAGGCAGCAATCTGCGCGGTTGACCGCGGGTTGAAGCGGGTCTGCGACGCCATCAGCGCAAAGGGGGGCGTTGCGCTGGTTACTGCCGACCACGGCAATGCCGAGCAGATGCTCGACGCAAACGGAAGGCCCTGGACGGCGCATACGACCTCGCCGGTGCCTCTGGTGTATGTGGATGTCTTTAACCAGGACCGACGTATCGACCTGCGACGCGATGGAGACGGCCGCCTCGCCGATGTAGCCCCGACGCTGCTTGACGCGATGGACCTGCCGATACCCGAGCAATGGACCGGGCGCTCCCTGCTCCTGCGACACTGAGCACCGCCGCAGCATTGACGCGCTACTCCTAAAATTAGGCAGTATTGCTCATTTTCTCGTTTTTTGCTTACGGTTTTGAGTCCGCAATCATCCGTTGGTGTATACTGGGCGTAGGGAAAATCGGAAATGCCCTACATTATCAAAGGAGCTTACGGAAATGATTGTCGACAATGCCAAAGTCATGACCAAAGGGCAGATTACGCTCCCGTCCGACATCCGCAAGGTCTTGGGCCTTGCCCCAGGGGACAGGGTCACGCTGGTCTGCGAAGGCAACAAGGTCGTGCTGATGAACGAGTGCGACTACGCACAGGAAAACCCTGCCATCAGAGCCATGCGCGAGTTCCAAAACGCGATGCAAGGCGAGTTCGAAAAGGCCGGGCTCATCGACGAGGAAGACATTGTGGCCTTGACCAAGAAAGCTCGCAGGGAGATATATGAGGAGAACAGGCGCCCGTGAGGGTCCTGCTTGACACGAACGTCATCTTCTCTGCTGTCCTGAAGGCGGACAGCACGCCCATGCTGGCATATCGCAAGGCCGTAACTCCTCCGAATCAACTGCTTGTGTGCGAGCAGACAATTGAGGAACTCCGCCGCACATTCAATGCGAAGTTCCCCTCGCGCGCACAGCATCTTGAGAGCTTCCTCAAAAACGCGCTGCCGCATCTCACCGTCATCGCGATTCCAGAAAATCCTGTAGCCGACGAGACGCGTATCCGGGACGAGAGCGACCGGGTCATCTTACGCGCTGCGGTGGCAGCTCAGGCAGACATACTCGTCAGCGGCGACAAGGACTTCTTGGAATCTGGCATCTTGCATCCAAAAATTTTGGCGGCAGCCGCATTCGTCAACCTATAGGCAGTAGCGCCACTGACCCTTGAAGTCAGCAACAAGCGGCTTGCCCTGGGATCCGATTTTCGTGAATTTGAGCTTGAGGCCTGCTGCGAATACCTGTTCGCTCATGGAATAGAAGCGCCGAACCGAGCCGTCGCTTCTGGCAAGCTGCATGTCTGTCAACACACGGGCGATGCGCCCGTTGCCATCATCAAAGGAATGGATGGTTACAAACCACAGGTGCGCGAGGCCAGTCTTGATGAGAGGGTCGATGCTGGCACGGCTGCTATACCAGGAAAGGAACCCCCACACCCCACTTTTTGTGTTTCCCCTTGTGTGGGCTCGACGCGATGGACCTGCCGATACCCGAGCAATGGACCGGGCGCTCCCTGCTTCTGCGACACTGAGCACCGCCGCAGCATTGACGAGCACTCCTAAAATTAGGCAGTATTGCTTATTTTTAGGAGTTGATATGCCAGACCTCATAGAGCGCCAGAGTTATCTCAGGGAGCTTTTCCGCTTTCGCGATACTGACCTCGTCAAAGTGGTCACGGGTATTCGTCGCTGCGGTAAGTCAAGTCTTTTGCGGATGGCAGCAGAACGCTTGCAAGGCGAGGATATAGAGTTGACAAAAGGGACGGTTCCAAATTGTCAACTTTTTGCCCAGGGTTCCGAAGTCGAAACGTCATTCGAAAAAAGTTGACAATTTGGAACCGTCCCTTTTCATATACCCCGCACCCCTGTCAAGTGGCAAAAAGCGGCCGCCCCTCCTGTCCGTCGACAAGAGGGTGCGGCCGCACATATCATCAGCCCATACACCATCCGAAGA
>JAISLY010000053.1 GCA_031277035.1 Coriobacteriales bacterium
CGTGACGGGGCGATGGCAGGTGCCTTTTTTGAAACGTACGTGATAGGCGAGGTGCTCAAAAGCTATCACAACAAAGGACGGCTCGACCCGCCGCTCTATTACTACCGGGACAAGGACAAACGGGAGATCGACCTCATCATCGTTGAGAACGGTATGATGCATCCGCTTGAGATCAAGAAGGCGGGGGTGGGGCGGCCCACGGACATCTCGGCATTCAGGGTTATTGAGTCGCTGCCGGGCGCAGTCCGTGGGAGTGGCGGAGTGATTTGCCTTGCCGAATCACTACAACCTCTCAGCGAAGACGATGCTATGATCCCTGTGGGGTATCTGTGAGGCATCCGTGAAGGTGGTAAAGGGGGCGGTTTTCACATTCGTTCCTTTTGCTGATTTTTGTGAGCTTGCGCAGCTTGGAGTCTATCTCGCGAAACGGGAACCATCCCTCTGTGCTTTGCTCAACATCGCAGGCTTATTGGAAGGAAGGCAGGGCTTATGGCTACGAGGACCACGAGCAGGCGCGGCCGTCTGGTAAAGCGGGTCGCCATCATAGCAGCGCTCGTCCTGGTGCTGCTCTACGTTGTGGGGGGCTTCATCCTCTCCAACTCGATCTACTCCCAGATATTCGCGCGAAATGATATCGACCGGGCAAGCATTTTCATCCCCAACCTGGACTATGGGGACATCAACCAGAAGGACTACCCCAGGACGGAGTTCCGCTTTTCCTCGGGCGACGTTGAGCTGGTGGGCTATGAGTACGGGGCGGGCAACACGCGCGGACTGGTGGTGATTTCCTCCGGCAGCGGGGGTACGGGTGATGACTACATGAATTTTGTCACGCGCTTTGTCGATGACGGCTTTCTCGTCATCACCTACGATATGACGGGTGTCGCCCAAAGCGGCGGGGACAGCATGGGGGGCGTGTGCCAGGGGGCCCTGGACGTCGATGCCCTACTGAGCCATATTGAGCGGCAGCCGCGCTACAGCGACCTGCCAATCTACCTCATCGGCCACAGCTGGGGAGGCTACGGAGTATGTGCTGCCCTTGTGCACCCCCATCGCGTCAAGGCGGTCGTCAGCATGGCAGGCTACAACAGCGGAAACGAGATGTTCACCACGCAGGGCATCCAAATGGGAGGCTCGGGATTCTACGCACTCTATCCGCATTTTTGGATATTACAGCGGATGATGTTCGGTTCGGCAATGGACGTTACCGCCGTAGACGGCATAAACGCCTCGGGCATACCCGTCCTCGTCATGCAGGGCAGCAACGACGAGAGGATAACCGCCGACGTCCTGTCGATATACGCCTATCGCGGCGAGATAACCAACAGCAAGACCGAATACCTGCTGACGGACGGCGACCATGAATGGCTGTACGCATCGCCCGCCGCACAGGAGTACCGAGAAGCAACGCAGGAAAGCTGGGAGGAGTATTCCCAGCGGCCGGACGTGCAGGCGGAGCTTGCCAGCGGTGACACAAGCCGCATCCAGGCTGCCAAGCGTGCGTGGGCAGATGAGATCGGTTTTGACAAGCCCCTCTACAACAGCATAGACGAAGGCATCATACAGCGGATCGAGTCATTCTTCGACAACGCGAGTTGACAAAAGAGCCGTCCCTCTGTGTCCCTTTTTTGTTGACTTTTGTTGATAAATGTGGACAGTGCCGGCAGGGAGCTCACGCTGCCGAAAAGCGGCGCGTTGATTACTCCGCGCATGGCAAAGGCGCTTGATGTGGAGATTGGCAGTGAGCTGAGGGCAGAGCGCATGGACGGGGCCGTCATCACCTTTGAGGTGGCAAATATTGTAGATTTTCCTGTGGGGAACGAAATCTATATCAGCCGCACCGCGTTTGCTGAGGTGTCGCGTCTTCCCTTTATGATCAGTGTGCTTTTTGTGAATGGTCCGGGGCTGGACATCAGCGCTTTGCAAAGCGACCCGCGCGTTTCTCTGATTGAAAGCAAATCCGAAATGGAAGCGAACATGACAATCGTTCTTGAAATGCTGGGGAGCCTTCAAATGGTCCTGATTATCTTCGCGGGACTTTTGGCCTTCGCTGTCATGATGGTGCTTGGCACCATGAACTACCATGAACGGATTCGCGAACTTGCCACACTCAAGGTTTTGGGCTTTCATCAAAGAGAGATGAAGCGGCTGGTGCTGCGCGAAACGATCTGGATTGCGCTGCTCGGCTTGCCTTGTGGAACACTGGCCGGATTTGGCCTCGTCTGTCTGATGCAGGCACAGACAACAAACCCGGATATGGAAATCTCCCCCCTGCTTGCTCCTTCCAGTATCGTTTTGAGCTGCGCGTTGATACTGGCTTTTGCCCTGTTTGTCAATTACCTCATGGGCAGGACGTTTAAAGGCATTGATATGACAGCTTCGCTGAAAAGCGTGGAGTAGGCGCGCCTGCTTGCGCCCAACCAGGCGGAGCCGGAGAACCCGCCCTCCCTGCCCTCCGGCTTCCCCCCTCCCCCTGGCTCTTTTTATCAACTCGGAGGCAGCGGCAAAGATGATACACTGGCAGACGAACCTTGCCGCACTGTTTTGAACGGAAGAAGTCGCATGGAACCCTCCCACCGGCACGCCGCTGCCACCACTGACCTCGTTGCGTCCGACCGACGCTGGGCCTGGGTCGAGATTAACCGCGAGGCCATCAGGCATAACCTCAAACGCTTTCGACGCCATCTCGGGCCGGATGTCCGTATCATGGCAATCGTCAAGGCCGATGCCTATGGTCACGGCGCTGAGGAGGTGGCCCGGATTGCTCTGACGACCGGCGCGACCTGCCTTGGTGTGGCGAGTGTGGACGAGGGTGTGCGGCTGCGCCTTGCGGGCATTGGTGCGCCCATTCTCGTATTGACGGAGCCACCGATTCAGGCAATCGAGCTGCTGCTCCACCATCAACTGATCCCGGCAGTCTACAATCGCGCTTTTGCGCTTGCCTTGGGCGAGATGGCCGACGCAAACGGCCGACCCGCTCCTTTTCACCTGAAGATCGATACGGGAATGAATCGCGTGGGCATCCACCACAGCGACGCGGCTGACTTTCTGCGGCAGATCAGCTTCCACCGCGGACTTGAGCTGCAGGGCACCTTTACGCATTTTGCGACCGCCGATGAAGTGGATACCTACGAGTTTGGCCGGCAGCTGGAGCGCTTTTCGGTCGCGCTGGAAACCATCCGCTACATGGGCATGAACCCCGGCATCGTGCACGCGGCCAACACGTCCGCCGCGCTGCGATACCGCCAGGCACACTTTGACATGGTGCGCGTGGGCATCGGCATGTACGGGCTGTACCCGAGCAGAGCCGCGCAGGGCCTTATCGAGCTCCATCCGGCAATGAGCGTGCACGCGCGCGTGAACTGCCTGAAGGCCGTGCCGATGGGCGAGGGCGTAAGCTACTCGTTTACGTATCGCTCACCGGGCAATGTGCAGATAGCAACCATCCCGCTCGGCTATGGAGATGGGCTTTCGCGTGTGCTCTCCAACCATATGGAGGTGCTGTGCAAGGGGCGGCGGCTGCCCCAGGTGGGCACCATCTGCATGGATATGACCATGTTTGAGATTAACCAGCGCCAGTCACTCAAAACGCCGCGCGTGGACGTGCAGCTGGGAGATGAAGTGGTTATCGTGGGCAACAGTGGCCAGGAGCGCATCGCCTTAGACGACCTTGCCCGCTCGCTTGGGACGATTAACTATGAGCTCGCCTGCCGCTTTGGGCTTCGCCTTGAGCGGGTGTATACGGAATGAGCACGCCTCGGGCAAACGCGCCCCGGGCGGGTACGCCTCAGACGAATGCGCCTCAGGCAAACGCGCCCCGGGCAAACGCGCCCCGCTCGCTTGGCGACCTGCAGCATTCCATCGAGGGCTGCCGTCGGTGTCCCCTTGCCGAGACGCGCACGAACATCGTCTTTGGCGTGGGCAATCCGCAGGCTGAGGTGATGTTTATCGGCGAGGCCCCCGGCGAGAAGGAAGACCTGGGAGCCGAGCCCTTCATCGGCGCGGCCGGGCAGTATCTCAACTCGCTTCTGCTGCTGGCCGGCCTCAGACGCGAAGAGATATACATCGCCAACGTACTCAAATGCCGCCCGCCGGGCAACCGCGACCCACGGCCCGAAGAAATCGAGGCCTGCACGCCCTACCTTCGTGAGCAGGTGCGCGCCATCGCGCCGCCCATCCTTGTGACCCTCGGGCGCTTTGCCACGCAGTTCATCCTCAAAACCGACCGCGGCATCACCAACCTGCGCGGCCAGGTGCATCTGACCGGCCCCTTCTCGGTTCTCCCGATATTCCATCCGGCCGCCGCGATATACGACCGGAGCAAGGAGCCGGTCATGGAGGCGGACTTTCGCCTGCTCGGGCGTCTGCTGACAACCCGCCGAAGCGAACAGCGGAAGCGTGGGGAGCAGGCCGGCAGCGCGGAGCGTGGAGAGCGTGGGGAGCAGGCCGGCAGCGCGGAACGTGCGGGACGTGGAGAGCGTGGGGAGCAGGCCGGCGAGGGCCCCGCAAACGCGCCCCTCACGGGGCCCTCAAAACGAGCGGAAGGAGAGCTCGGCGGTGCGCCTGCACAGTAAGAGTGTGGAGGAGACCGAGGCCCTCGGGGCCACACTCGCCTCCCATCTGCATTCGGGCAGCATCGTGCTTCTGGCCGGCGACCTCGGCGCGGGCAAGACGCAGTTTGTCAAGGGGCTCGCGCGGGCCCTCGGTGTTGCTGAGCACATCACAAGTCCAACTTTCAACCTTATGGTGGAGCACGCCACGCCCACCGGGACGCTGCGACACTTTGACCTCTACCGGCTGGAACGCGCCGCGGATCTTGATGACATCGACTATTTTGGCCTGCTGGAAGACGACGCGGTCAGTGTTGTTGAGTGGGGCGACAAGTTCGCCTGCGCCCTGCCACGCGATTACCTGCTGGTGGACTGTGCGCTTGTGCCCGGCCTGCCCGACGAGCGCCTCATCGAGCTGAGCGCCCACGGCCCCAAAAGTGAGAAGCTTCTGGCGGCGTGGGCCCACGCCGCGTCGCGGCAAGCTCCTGAGGAGCAGCGGCCTGCGCGGCGGCAAGCTCCTGAGGAGCGCGGCCGTTTGGGAGAGCATCCGCCTCCTGAGGAGCAGTCCCATGACGCGTGACCTCGTGCTTGCCTTCGACACCGCGACCGATTATCTGGCCCTGGCCGTCGGGCAGCTCGACGGCAGCCTTATCGCCTTTGACGACCACGCGGCGTGCCGGCGGGCAAACGTGGAGCTGCTGCCCTCCATCGACGCGTTGTTCTCGACACATAATCTGCGCAGGGAGGACATCGCCTGCGTGGTCTGTGGCCTGGGGCCGGGCTCCTTTACCGGCGTGCGTATTGCCATCGCCACCGCAAAGGGCCTGGCGCGCGGCCTTGGCCTTGCCCTCTTTGGCGTCTCGACTCTGGATGCCGTGGCCTGGGGCGCCTGGCTTGCGGGCAGGCGTGGTGTCTTGGGGGTGGCGGCAAACGCGATGCGTGGCGAGGTCTACCCCGCACGCTTTGACCTCACCGAAGGCGGTGTGGTGCGGCTTGATCCCCATACCGTCATAAAGGCCGACCTGCTCGAAGCGCACTGGCACGCCCTTGGCGCACCGACGAGCGTCCTGCGCGATGCGCTGCCGACCGGGGCCGGGCTCCTGCGTGCCTTTGGGGCGGCGCGGGCCGCGGGCGCGGCGGGCAGCGGCCAGGCTGGCGCCCTGTTGCCAATCTACACGCGGCTTTCCGACGCGGAGGAAAACGAGCGCAGGCGTCTGGCGTCTGGCGGGCCTGTCGCGCAGGGAGCTGTTGTTGAGGTGCCGCGCAGCGGTGTGGCCGATCCGCGCAGAACCGAGCAGGTGGTCTACCGACCGATGGCGCTTGATGATCTGGATCAGGTCTGCGCCTTGGAAGATGCCGCGTTTTTGGGCGGCGGAGTGGCGGGCACGGCGGGTGCTTCGGGTGTTGCGGGTGTTGCGGGTGTTGCGGGCACGCCGGGTGCTTCGGGCGCTGCGGGTGCTTCGGGCGTGCTCTCGGGCGAGCGCTGGACCCGTGGCATCTTTACGGAGGAGCTCACCGCGCCCGGCCGCAGTTGGTGGGTGGCCTATGTGGGCGACCTGCTGGTGGGCTTTGCCGGCGGGCGGCTTGCGGGAAGCGACTTTGAGCTGCTCAATATCGCGGTCGCGCCCTCGCATCGTCGTCGGCATATCGCCACAGACCTGCTCAAGCGCCTGCGAGCGGATGGAGAAAGCCTGGGAGCGCATACCCTGACACTTGAGGTGCGTGCCTCCAACCAGGCAGCTCAGGCCCTCTATCGCTCCTGCGGCCTTGCCCTGCAGGGTCGTCGTCCGGCATATTATTTTGACGAAGACGCCCTCATCTACTCATCCGCAACGACATCGACCACAGACTCCACGTCGCCGCCCGAACCTCCCTCCGCGTCGCCCGCGCCGGCCGCCACACCCGCGCCATCAGCAACGTCGCCCGCCACGCCGGCCGCCACACCCGCCACACCCGCGCCGCCCGCCACACCCGCGCCATCCGCCGCACCATCAGCAACGTCGCCCGCCGCGCCGACCATCCTGGCAATCGAGACCTCCTGCGACGAGACTGCCGCCGCGCTTATCCGCAATCCCGGCACCCTGCTTGCCAACGTCGTTGCCAGTCAGGTCGACTTCCACGCGCGTTTTGGCGGAGTCGTGCCCGAGATTGCCTCGCGCAAGCACACCGAGGCCATTGTCGGGGTTGTCGATGCCGCGCTGGAGCAGGCCGGGCTTGACACCTACCGGGCTCTCGACGCCATCGCCGTCACCTACGCACCGGGCCTGATTGGCGCACTGGTCGTTGGAGTAGCCTTTGCAAAGGGTCTGAGCTGGGCAACGGGCCTTCCGCTCATATTTGTCAACCATCTTGAGGGCCATATCTACGCAAACCGATTCGACCCTGAGCTCAAACCGCCCTTTGTTGCCGCCCTGCTGTCGGGGGGCCACACAATGCTTGTGCAGGTGCGCGACTGGGGCGCCTATCGGGTGCTCGGCCAGACGCTTGACGATGCGGTGGGCGAGGCATTTGATAAGGTCGCAAAGGCCCTGGGGCTCGGCTACCCCGGAGGCCCGATTATCAGCCGCCTCGCACAGCAGGGTGACGCGGCGGCCATCGACTTTCCGCGCGCCCTGCTCCACAGTCACGGCCTGGACTTTTCGCTTTCGGGTCTCAAGACGGCCGTTATCACCTGGATTCGAGGTGAGCGCGCAGCCGGGCGGGAGATTGCCGTGGCCGATGTGGCAGCATCTTTTCAGCAGGCGGTAATCGACGTACAGGTGGCAAAGGCCCTGGACGCCCTGGAGCAGACCGGAGCTGCGACCTTTGCGCTCGGCGGAGGTGTGGCGGCCAATCCGGAGCTGCGCAAAGCGTATCGGGACGCGCTTGAGCCGCAGGGCATTCGCGTCATCTTCCCGCCGGACATCGCCTGCACCGACAATGCGGCAATGATTGGGCTGGTCGCGCTGGATCGCTACCATGCGCGACGCTTCGCCGCGCTCTCGGATGACGCCTGCGCCACCAGCGATCTTGAGAAAGCGTATTGAGAGAGCCTGCGGAGTTGACAAAGGGGACGGTTCCAAATTGTCAACTTTTTTCGAAAGGGACACTGGCCACGAAACCGCAGGCAAAAAGTTGACAATTTGGAACCGTCCCCTTTGTCAACTTTTGGCAACTTGGTGATACCGTTCGTCTGGATAAACGGGGCTTTCGGTCGGCTCTTTTAGCTGGTAAAGTATTCAGTGTCAAAGCATATCTCGCATGGAAGCGAGGGGTTCACCAATGGCAGAGAGCCACCGGATACGGTGGTTCTTTGTTCTTGTCTGCTCGGCGTCCCAAAGCGGCGCCCTGCCGCCCTCGGCCCTGGCGACGCGCCCCGTGTTCTCTCTCAGTCCCAGGTGATGGTGGTGACGGTATCGCCCGGATGAATCTTCGTAAAGCCGCGTGGCGTGACCAGGGAGCCATCGGATTTCTCCACACTGACTATCAGCGTATTTTCGGGCAGGTTCAGCTCGTTTATCAGCAGGCCCGCCCACGGGTCGTCTTCTGTCACCACAAGCTGCTCGATGTTCGCGTCGTCATCGTCGCTGTAACTCTCGCCGGTCATCACCAGGATGTCTCCGTCGAGAATGACCGTACTGCCGTTTGGCGCAATGGTCTGTCCGCCACGCTTGATGAGCACGATGAGGCTCTCCTGTCCAATCTCGAGGTCGCGCAGGGCACGACCCACCCATTCGTGCTCGGGATTTACGCGCATCTTCATAAACGCAGCGTCGGAATGCGCCTGAAAGTCGTTGAAGGAAAGCAGGTAGTCGCCTTCGACATCAATAATGTCAAGCCGCTTTGCGACGGCGGGGAAGAAGGTACCCTGCACCAGTATGGAGAGCAGGGCGACGACGAATATCAGGGAGAAGAGGTCGCTTTCGAGGGGCACTCCGGAAGCCAGGGCCAAAAAGACGAAGACGATGGAAGCGGCACCGCGAATGCCCGCCCAGGAGATGAAGAGGATTTTTCGAAGCGGCGCGTGGAAGGGCTTAAAGCACAGGAAGGTCGCAAGGGGCCGGGCAATAAACAGCAGAAACACCATGAGAATCGTGCCGGGCAGAATCATCGCGGGAAGATGGCTGGGGATGGCCATCAGGCCCAACAGGAAGAAGATGACAATTTGAGCCAGCCAGTCAATCGTATCAAAGAGATTGATGATGTGGGAGCGCTTTGGTATCTGTGCGTTACCGAGAATGATGCCGCAGAGGTAGGCGGAAAGATAGCCGTTGCCCCCAAACTGCTCCGAGAGCGCATAGGAAAGAACGGCAACAGCGATGACGAGGACGAGGTTCATGCCCTCCAACAGTCGTTTTCCGACCCGCTTGAGAATGAAGACCGTGCCCAGGGCAATCAACACGCCCACAAGGACGCCGACGACCAGTTGCAGAAAGACCACCATGAAAATGCCGCCCGCGCTTTGCCCTTTGAGAATGATGATGGCAATGACGGTGAGCATGTAGGCGGGCAAATCGTTACAACCGCCCTCAATCTCCAGCACCGAGGCCGTGTTGTATTTCAGGCTGAGTTTCTTGGTGCGCAGAATGGAGAAGATGGAGGCCGCGTCGATACAGCTGACCACAGAACCGATGAGAAAACTCTCGGCCCAGCCCAGTCCAAGGGCGAGCTTGACAAACAGCATGACCACACCGGCAGTCACCAGCACGCCAGCTGTGGAATACAGCACGCTCTCAAAGATGACCGGGCGGGCGGTTCTCCAGTTGGTGCCAAAACCGCCGTAGAAGATGATGAAGACCAGCGCCACCGAGCAGATGGACTCGACCGACTCGTAATTACCAAAGGAGAGCATGCCCCAGGGGCCCACGCTGCCCATGAGCAGGCCGAGAAGAAGAAAAGCAATCAGCGCGGGGACCCCAAGGCGGTTGATAATCTGACTGCCTGCGATACAGATGATGAGTATCAGCGATCCGATTATCAAAGCTGAGATCATGTTGGGGCGCCTCCCTATATAATTGCAGGGTTGTCGATGCCCCTATTCTACCTGATAGAGGAGCGGAATGCTCGTTTTTGACCATACCAGTTTTTCCTACACGGACGCAAACGGCACTCATGCGGCAACGCCCGCTCCAAAAGAAGCGGGGAGATGGGCACCGCGCAGAGCGGATGGGGCGCCTGATGTGGAGGACTGCGAGGGGGCGGGCGTGTCTGATGTGGACGCCTGCGAGGGGGCGGGCGCGCCTGATGTGGGCGGCTGCGAGGGGGCGGGCGCGACGCTGTGCGACATCAACCTGTCGCTTGCTCCCGGCGAGCGGGTGGTGCTGCTGGGCGCCAACGGTTCCGGGAAAAGCACGCTGGCGCGTCTGGCCAACGGCCTGCTGTTGCCCGAAGCGGGCTCGGTGAGCGTAGATGGCCTGCATACCTCCCTGCGCTCTGCGATACGCGAGGTGCGCACGCGCGTCGGCGTCGTCGCGCAGGATCCGGACAACCAGATCGTCTCCGCTACGGTGCT
The DNA here is from genome assembly GCA_031277035.1 of Coriobacteriales bacterium. Taxonomy (GTDB): domain Bacteria; phylum Actinomycetota; class Coriobacteriia; order Coriobacteriales; family UBA8131; genus JAIRXA01. Next base: position 10,042 of record JAISLY010000053.1, read on the forward strand.
TGACGATGTTGCCTTTGGTGTGGAGAACCTCGGGCTTCCTCGGCAGCAGATTGCCCAGCGCTGTGCCCTCGTGCTTGAGGCCGTGGGGCTTGCCGGCTTTGAGGAGCGCGACCCCAACACGCTTTCCGGCGGAGAAAAGCAGCGGCTGGTCATCGCCGGCATTCTGGCGATGGAGCCGACCTATCTCGTCTTTGACGAGCCGACCTCGATGCTCGATCCCGAGGGACGCGCCGAGGTGGAGGCCCTCATCGACTCCTTACATCGAGGCGGGCATGGCATCCTGCACATCACGCACGATCTGACCTACGCGCAGACGGCTGACCGCGTTGCCGTACTTGACGAGGGGCACCTGGTCTACGATGGCCCGCCCGCCGCGCTGTTTGGCGATGAAGCTGCGCTGGAGCGCTGGGGGCTCGTCTGCGCAAAAGACGCGCCCGGCGATACCCCGGCGCGCCCCGAGAGCAGGGAGCGGGGGCGTGGGCCGGGGCGGGGGCCGGGGCGGGGACCGGGGGCGGAGCCGGGGCGGCAATCGGCGCAGACACGGGAGTCGGAGTCGGAGCCGGGGCGGCGATCGGCGCAGACGCGGGAGCCGGGAGCGGAGCCGGGGCGCGAACCAGAGCAGAGCGCGTTTGAGCTGCACCTCTCCCGAATCTCCTATACCTATGCCGCACAAACGGCATATGCCCACGAGGCGCTGCGCGACGTATCGCTGATTGTTGAGCCCGGCAGTTACACGTTTTTGAGCGGGCGGTCGGGCAGCGGTAAGTCGACCCTGCTGCGCATCGCCGCCGGACTGCTCGCGCCAAGCTCTGGGGAAGCCTGTTTTTGCTCTGGCGGAAGCGGGAGCGCGCGCATGCCCGACCGCCCGCTGCCCAAGACGCTTCCCATCACTCCTGGTACCGTGGGCCTCGTCTTTCAGAATCCGGAGTCGCAGCTGTTCGCCGCGACGGTCGCCCAGGACATCCTCTTTGGGCCGCAAAACCTCGGCCTGCTGCAAAAGAGTGGCGTGCCGACCGCGCAGGGCAGCCGACCGCGTGCGCGGGGGCGAGAGCGGGAGCGGGAGCGAGAGCGGGGCACGGGAATCTTTGCGCAGGGCAGCCGACCGCGTGCGCGGGGACGAGACGACGACGAAGGCCCCGCCCTTGTCCACTACGCCCTTGAGGCTGTGGGGCTTGAGCCCAAACGCTTTGCCGAGCGCTCGCCGTTCTCCCTCTCCGGCGGCGAGATGCGTCGCGTCGCCCTGGCCTGCGTGCTTGCGATGCGGCCGCACTTCCTCCTGCTTGACGAGCCCACCGCTGGCCTGGACGCACGCGGCCGCGCCTTTGTCCACGCTCTTCTTGCCCGCCTGCTTGCCGAGGGGACGGGCATTGTCGTCGTCTCCCATGACCGGGACGAATTTGCGCCGCGTGCGCATCGGCACCTTATGTTGCGGGAGGGTGTGCTATGGCCCTCGTAGTCCCCTTTGGCCAGTATGTGCCGGGCACAAGCCCCGTGCACACGCTCGACGCCCGCATGAAGCTCTTGCTCGTGGCGGCATATGTTGCCGCGCTCTTTCTGGTCGACGGCTGGCTTGGCCTGCTGTTTGCCACCGCGCTCCTCATCGTCGGCTACCGAGTGGCGCATATCCCGCTGCGTCTGGGAGCCCGGGGCCTTAAACCGATTGTCATCATCCTGGCCTTCACCTTTCTTGCGAACACCCTGACGTTTTCTGCCGATCTTGCGGGGAGCATTGGGGCTGAGACGGCCACGGACTTCATCCCCCTCATCGGCTCGTTTGGCATCAGACCGCTCGGTGCCCTGCGCGGCCTGTATTTTGCGCTGCGCATCGTCCTGCTCGTCTCCGTTACCTCGCTTTTGACCTTCTCGACTTCCATCGTCGCGCTTTCTGACGCGCTTACCCAGTTGATGCGTCCCCTGGCCGCCCTGCGCGTGCCCACCGAAGACATCGCCATGATGTTTACCATCGCGCTGCGCTTCATCCCCCTGACCGCGGAGGAAGCGGAGAAAATTATGGTCGCCCAGAGCGCCCGCGGCGCCGTTTTTGATGCGGGCGGCCCTCTGCGACGCGCGCGCGCCTGGGTGCCCGTGCTCGTGCCTCTGTTCGTGAGCCTCTTTCGTCGTGCGGACGCGCTGGCGGGTGCTATGGAGACGCGCTGTTACCGTGGCAGAGGTCGTACGCACCTGCGTGTCTCAACGCTCAGCGGCGCGCATCTGGCCGCCGGCCTTATCGGCGCCCTCGTCCTCGTGGCCGGCGGCATTGTGCTGTAGGGACGACGCGGTCTGCGCCACCTTGAGAGCGTGCCCGAGGCAATTCTTGAGGTCAGGAGCGCTAAGATACCTGACGATTCTCCCAAGCAGCTGATTACTGTTTGCATATCAGCTGGGGAGGTGCCGATTGATTGCTTGTATGCCAGATTGAGAGTCAATTTGCTTCTGATCAAGGCGGCGTTATCCAACACTACCTGACGTAATGTTGGATAAGTTCAACGCAAAGCAGGAGTAAATTGGCCGCAAGATGGCATACAATGAATAAATCGGTGCCTCCCTGATGTGAGACCCTCGGTCAGGCAACGACTGGTAAGTGTCTCGCCATGCCTGAGTCCGGCGCCCGTTGGAAGATAGACCGGCATCCGAGTTCCCCGGATAGGTGGACGGTTGCAGTGCAAGTGGAAAGGCGTGTGCATGCTGATTAAAAACGGGACAGTGGTAACGGCTCAGGGGCAGCGACGCGCAGATGTGCTGGTGCGAGACGGGCGCATTGTTGAGGTCGCCCCCGGACTGCATGCGCATACGGACTCCCGCAGCCTGGAAGGCGGGGCGGGAGAGATTATCGACGCATCGGGGCTGCTCGTACTGCCGGGCGGCGTTGATCCCCACACGCACATGGATATCCTGGTAGGCGGCCTGCGAGCCACCGACGACTTTTACACCGGTACGATTGCCGCGGCCTGCGGCGGCACGACGACGATTATCGACCATATGGGCTTCGGCCCACCCGAGGCGGCCGGCTCGCTGATCGAACGCGTTGAGACCTATCATGGCCTGGCCGACGGGCGGGCGGTCATCGACTACGGATTTCACGGGGTTATCGACCACGTTACCGAAGATACGCTTGCCGAGCTGAGCGCGTTACCCGGCCTTGGTGTCACGAGCCTGAAATTCTACATGACCTACGATGGACGTCTTTCTGACGAGGATATCCTCCGCCTGCTTGTGCGTACCAGGGAGTTGGGGATACTGCCCTGCGTGCACTGCGAGAACCACGCGATTCTCAGCGGGCTTCAAGAACGGTTTGTCGCCGAGGGCAAACGCACGGCGCACTATCATCCGCTCAGTCGCCCCGACTACTGCGAGGCCGAGGCCGTCGGTCGCGTGCTCGCCCTGGCCCATGCCGCCGGCGACGCCCCGCTGTATATCGTCCACACCTCAACGGCAGCCAGTTTGAAGGTCGCGGCGGCGGCTGGTGCGGCAGGCCCTCTCGCCTCCTCTCCCTCCTGGTTTCTTGAGACCTGCCCGCAGTACCTGACCCTCGATGAGGCCCTCTATGACGCGGCGGACGATGAGGGCCTGAAGTACCTCATGTCGCCGCCACTGCGCAGGGCACAGGACCGGGATGCCCTGTGGCAGGCGCTGGCCGATGGACGCGTGAGCACCGTGGGCACCGATCACTGTCCATGGAATTTTGCCGACGAAAAGCAACGGGGGCGCACCGACTTCACAAAATGCCCGAACGGAGCGCCTGGCGTTGAACTGCGGCTCGCCCTGCTCCATTCGGAGGGTGTCGTGCGGCGTGCGCTGCCGCTGGAGCGGATGGTCGAGGTCTGTTCGACCCTGCCTGCCCGGATATTTGGCCTGTACCCGCGTAAGGGAACCATCGCTCCCGGTTCGGATGCCGACCTTGTGCTCTTTGACCCCGAGCGCACGCTGACCGTGACCCACAGCCTGCTCCATGAAAACGTGGACTACACGCCCTACGAGGGAATGGAGCTGGTCGGCTGGCCAGTCGCCACCATCAGCAGGGGCGAGATTATCATGCGAGACGGCGAGTTTTACGGTGCGCCTGGGCGCGGGCGCTATCTACACCGCACTCTGTGAAGTGCAGTCGGCCGCACACCTCCGTCAAGCTCGCTTGGCAGCCTTCTTGCGCTCGGTCGTGCTGAGAATCCGCTTGCGCAGACGTACCGACTGCGGGGTTATCTCCACCAGCTCGTCGTCCTCGATGTACTCCAGCGCCTCTTCCAGCGTAAAGACAACGGGAGGGGTAAGCTGGATGCCCTTGTCCGCAGATGACGAACGCATGTTGGTCAGTTGCTTGGCCTTCGCGACATTGACCACCAGATCGCCCTCCTTGGCGCTCTCCCCCACAATCATGCCCTCGTAACACTCCTCGCCTGCCCCGATGAACAGGGTGCCGCGGGTCTGCAGGGTGTCAAGCGCATAGGCCACGGACTTCTCCGTACTCATTGCAATCATGCTACCGTTTGTGCGACCGGAAAGCTCACCGCGATATGGCCCGTACTCCGAGAAGCGGTGGAAGAGGATGGCCTCGCCACGCGTGACATTGAGGATGCGGGTGCGCAGGCCCATCGTGCCGCGTGAGGGGATGCGAAATACGAGGTAGGTGTGGCTTTCGCGCTGGCTCATGTCCATCATCTCGCCGCCGGCCTGGCCAAAGACCTCAATGACCTTGCCGGCGTATTCGCTTGGCACATCGACGGTGGCCTCCTCAATCGGCTCGGTCTTTTTTCCGGTCGTCGGGTCGCTGCGAAAGAGTACGCGAGGACGCCCCACCTGAAACTCAAAGCCCTCGCGGCGCATGGTCTCCATGAGCACGGACAGATGCAGGACTCCGCGCCCGGCGACCTCTGTGCCTTCGGTGCCACCAAGCGGCGTGATGCGCATCGAGATATTGGACTCCGCCTCGCGCGCAAGCCGCTCGCCAAGCTGCCGCGCCCCCACGATGCTGCCCTCTCGACCGACGAGGGGGCTGGTGGAGGCAGCGATGACGACCGCCATCGTGGGCTCCTCAATCTGAATCGGGTCGAGCAGGAGGGGCTGGTCGCGGCTCGTCAGCATGTCGCCAATATCCGCGTCCTCGATGCCGACAACCGCGACGATGTCGCCCGCCCCGGCCTCCTCAGTCTCAACACGCCCGAGCGCCTCAAAGGTGAAGACCTGCTTGATCTGCGCGTTATAGCGCGTGCCGCTGTTTTTGATGACGAGTATCGGATCGCCACGATGCAGGGAGCCGGAAAACAGGCGACCAATGCCAATACGCCCGACATACTGCGAGTGGTCGATGGTGCATATCTGCAGGGCGAGCGGGCCTGTGGGGTCCACATCGGGAGCGGGTACGTGCTCCAGAATGGTATCGAGCAGCGCCGTCATGTCGCAGGCGTCATCGTCGGGCTCATAGCGCGCGTAGCCTTCGGTGGCCGAGGTATACACCACGGGAAAGTCAAGCTGCTCGTCGCTTGCGCTGAGGTCGAGCATGAGCTCAAAGACCTGGTCAAGCACCTCGAGGGGGCGCGATCCCGGACGATCCACCTTGTTCACGACGACGATGGGCTTCAGCCCAAGCCTGAGCGCGTGTTTGAGCACAAAACGCGTTTGTGGCATCGGGCCCTCAAAGGCATCGACGATGAGCAGCGCCCCGTCGGCCATCTTCAGCACCCGCTCAACCTCACCGCCAAAATCCGCGTGGCCGGGCGTGTCTATGACGTTTATCTTCGTGTCGCGATAGACGATGGCAATGTTCTTGGAGAGGATTGTGATGCCCCGCTCGCGCTCCTGATCATTGGAGTCAAGCACACGATCGGCCACCTGCTGATTGAGGCGAAAGACCCCGGTGGCATGGAGCAGGCGGTCGACCAGCGTGGTCTTACCGTGGTCGACGTGCGCGATAATGGCGATATTGCGAAGTTGCTGTTGTTTCATCTGTTGACCATTTCTAGAGCTTTTCCAATTCCTGCTCAGTACGCAGTCGTTCCGCATCGAGTGTCTCCAGATGCTTGCGGATGACACCTATGCGCGCCTGGGAAGTGAATACCTGAATGATACCCCAGACAAACGCAACGGGAGCCAGCGCCAGAAGCGGTCTGAGAAAGCGGCCGAGAAGGCCGGCGAGAAGGCCGCCCACGAGCAACATGAAGCCCACCTTGCGCGAGTCCCGATCCGCGTCCAGCTGAGCGACCAGCTGGACGCGCGCCGCCGCGATGCCCGCGAGGCGCGCGCGCAGGGCAGTGGCGCGGTCGGAGTAGCCAGACGGGCCCCGGCCTGAAGCAGCGCGGTGGCGCGCGGACGTGCCCGGGGTGCCCGAGGGGCCTCTGCCGGAGCTTCTGCGAAAGCCCCTGCCAGACAGCAAATAGTCACGCGCCTCGTTGACCTGCTTGAACTGTTCGGTCGCACGGTCGGCAAGTCTTCGGTTGTCCTGAAAGCGGTCAGGGTGGAGTATCTGTGCCATTTCCTTGTAGGCAGCCTTGATGTCCGCCTCGGTGGCATCCTCTTCCAGACCAAGTATCCGCAGCGCTTCGTCGCGTGTCATAGTCCGTACACTTTACCACTGAACCGGACGCCCGGGGCAGGAGACGGGAAGGACGACGCAGGTGAAAGGGGCCGCTTGGTGATTGAGGCGCGGCTCTGGTCGAGGGGAGGCGCTGATTGAGGCGCGGCTCGCAGTATAATGGGAAGGTGGGCAGGCGGGCACAGGCGCACACGGACACACAGACTTGACGGGGCAGGCAGGATAGGCGCAGAATTGGCGGATTGGGGCAGAAGCAGGGCAGGCAAACGCCCGCAGAAGGAACCTGAGGAGAACCTATGACTCAAACGACGGAATATGACACGGAGCGCAGCTCCGCAAACGCGGCTCGCGAACATACAGGCACCGGAAGCGTGGCCTACATCGCCCTGTGGACGACACTGATCATGCTCGGCCTGGTGGTCGAGTTTCTGGGGCGCTTCTTTGGGTATGCGGGCAATCCTCTCGCGATATTTCATCCCCTGATACCGGCGCTGACCGGCATCTCCGCAGCTTTCGTCGTTTTGGCCGGCTATTTTACCCTCGTCGGCAAACGAGCAAAGCGCAGCGTCATGACCAAACGCACCGGTGTGCTGCTTGTCATGCTGGGAGCGTTCATGCTCGCCGGCTTCTTTGTCTTCAGGCAGGTTATTCCCCTGGTCTTCGGGTAGCGCAGTTGACAAAGGGGACGGGTTGAGGCGACCGGGTTGACAGGGGCGGGTTGACAGGGGGACGTTTCTGCTGTCAACATTTCATGGAAATGTTGACAGCAGAAAC
>JAISLY010000015.1 GCA_031277035.1 Coriobacteriales bacterium
AGCGGCGTGCGCATCTCATGGCTCATGCTTGCGAGGAAGTTGCTCTTGGCATCCGCAGCGCTTCTCGTCATCTCGTTGAGCTCCTCAAGCAGCCTGTTCTCGCGATTGAGCCTGAAGAAGAGGAACACCATGAGCGCGATAATCAGCGCCAGGCCGCCGAGCAGCAGCGTGAGCAGCGGGCTCATCACTTCCCGGTACTGTACGTCTGAGACATCACAGCCCACGATTGCCATGAATTCGCCGTTGCGCGAGTCAAAGACAGGAACGTAGGCGGAGAGCAGGGTGCCCCACTCCGTGGTGACCCAGTCGCCGACGACAGGTTGCTGCGTCTCATAGGCCAGAGTTCGCGTTGGGGTGAGCGGGTTCACAAGCCCCGCTGTTGCGTAGTGGTCCGTGTTGGGAATCGTGTTGGCGAACAGATGCACCATGTCGGTCTCAGAAACGCGGTTCTCCACATACAGGAAGGCAATGTTGTCACGGTTTTTGCCCCACCGTACCTCCTCCACCAGTGCCTGCATCCTCTGGTAGTACTCGGTGCTGGTGTCGAGCGTGTCGATAAAGTAGCGGAAGGATTCCGGATCCTGTTCCAGCACCGCCGCAATAGACGATGCGATGCCCAGGCATTTGTCGCCCATCTGCTGTTTTACCTGTTGTCCAATGGAGGTGTAAACGACTGCACCAAATGCGATGGTGGCACAAATCAGCACGATGCACAGGAGTAGGTAGAGTCGCCCCGAGCGCTTCTTGCTCGTGGCAAAGGATGTTACGGTCGTTTCATGCGTCGTGGCCATAGTCAGCCGCCCCCCTCTATGATGTATCTGTCACAAGACACAGCAAGAGTCGCGATGAATACTGTTCTGCACGAGCCCCGTACTATCGCATAACCATAGTACAACCTTTTTTCGTTTGAACGGAGAGCAGATACGGCCGTTTACCCGGGCGAACGGGACGTTTCTGTTGAGCAAGCGTAGACGGGGGACGGTTCCTCTGTCCTACGGATGGAAGCAGCGCTGTGAGTCGAAGAAGAACTGGGAGCGGGGGGACATGGGAGCGGGGGACAGTTCCTCTGTCCTACGGATGGAAGCAGCGCTGTGAGTCGAAGAAGAACTGGGAGCGGGGGGACAGAGGAACCGTCCCCCGTCTACGCTCTGTCGCCAAATCGCCCTATCCTCACCTGTCGCTGCCACAGCAGGCTTCCGAATCCCGCCAGCCCTGCAAGCCCCAGATACAGCGAGACGATGCCTGTGCTGAGCGTAAAGGCAAAGGCGACGACGGCAATGCTGCCACCGATGTTGCGAATCATGTGGCCAAAACTGTTCACCCCCGCCCGGTTCCTCTCGGCCTGGGCCGCAATATGACCAAGCAGGGCGGTGCTCAACAGGCCGCACCCCATCCCCAGAAGCACGAGCGAGGGAGCCAGGCGGGCGAGCAGAGGAAGGGGCACAAGAAAGACGCAAGCCCCCGCGAGGCATGCCGTCCATCCGAGACCGATTAGCCTGGTCAGGGAGAGTGTCCGCGCGACACCGGCGGCAATGCTGCCAAGACCCATCGATACCACGTAGACGAGAACGGCAAGCCCGGCATTGCCCGGGGACAGCACCTCGTCTGTCTGCAGGCAGCCGGGGATGTAGACGAGGCAGACGCTGAGCAGGGTTCCCAGTAAAAAGACCTGCAGAGAAAGGTTTCTCAACAGCGGACTTGTCTTAAACTCGCTGGGCAACAGGCCAAGACGCTCGCGTCTCTCACGAACCACAAAGGCCGCGAGAAAAAGCAGGCCTGCGACCAACAGACCGACGGCCAAAAGTATACGCCAGACAACAGAAGCCGTCAGGCTGCCTGCGCTGAGCAGATGAGCCACGCTTGCCACACCGTCTGCGCCCTCCACACCGCCTGCGCCCTCCATACCGCTTGCGCCCTCCACATTGCCTGTGCCCTCCACAGCATTCGCGCCCTCCACACCGCTTGCGCTCTCCACAGCATTCGCGCCCTCCACATTGCCTGTGCCCCCAAACTGCCCAAACTGATTGATGCTGAGCATGATCAGCAGAATGGCAGCGGTCAGCACGGCAGCGTTCAGTGGATGTATCCGCGATTGCTCTGTGCCGCGCAGGGAGGCGGGCAGCAGACGCCAGATGAGGAGGGCGCCGACGAGCTCTGGCACAAGCAGCACGCCAATACTCGCCCGCCAACCGACGAGCGCCGCAAAAAAGCCGCCCAGAATGCCGCCCGCCCCGTTGCTGACAATCTGGACGACGGCGAACAGGGCAAAAACGCGGCGGAGCTCCTGCCTGTCGTACAGAGAACCGATGACGCCATAGGTCGCGGGTACCACGATGCCCGCCCCGATGCCCATCGCGATACGGGCCGCCACCAGTGACGGCATGCTTGGACTGAGCGCACACCATGCGGTGGCGGCAAGGAACAGAGTTCCGCCAAGCACGTAGTTGATTTTATATCCAAAGCGATCGCACAGGCTGCCAAACAGGGGGATGGTCACGCTGGAGGCAAGCACATAGCCGCTGTAAACCCAGGAGTAGAGACTTGGCGTGCCGAGCTCGGCGCTGATACTCGGCAGGGTTGTGCTCAGCAGGGTCTGCATGATCATGGAGTTGCACATGCCCAGCACGAGGCCGACCATAATGAATCCCCTCGTCATTGGGCGGACACCGCCAGGGTAGGCCTTCTTTGCAAGATGGGCAGATCTTCTGGTCACGGTAGGCATGGTGCTCCGATACGGCTGAGCAGCAGGGTTCCCCAATAGAAGTAAGAAGCTTCTTACATTTAACAGTATGGAGGGCCCCAGAGCCTGTGTCAAGATAAATAGAGTAATTGCTCGATTACGCCGGGGCGGCGCCGGGGCAGCGCCAGGGCAGCACACAGGTCGGCGACGGCGGCGCCGGGGCAGCGCCAGGACGGCATCAGGGCGCCAGGACGGCGCCAGGGCGGCGCCGGGGCAGCGCCAGGACGGCACAAGAACGTGCTTTTTTGCGCCGCTTGGCGGTTTGTTTCTGCATTTTTCAACAATAATCGAAAGAATACTCGACTTCTGTTCGTGACGTGTTACCATATGTCACCTGCAAGGTATCATATGGGTCGAGAGAGCTTTCTCGGCAAACGCAAGGAGGGTAGGGTTTATCTTATGCAAAGCAATGTCCGCAGGGTATGCGGGCATTCTATACAGTTGCGCACATATTCCATACATCGACAACATGCGGCTTTGGTGCTGGCATTCTGGCGCTCTTGACGCAGCCCTGCTGGAGCACGAATCAAGAATCGTGAGTCGGGGGCGTTTTGAGAAACAAGAGAGCTGCCGATCAAGTGTCTGAGCGCCAGGTTGCGTGCAATGAATACATCGGTGCCTCCCAGGGGGAAGGGATGACGACTTTGAGAAGTTTGGGAAAGCAAGGGAAGGACATGCAAAAGATGAAGAAGATGAAGATTTGGAAGAACAGGCTGCTTGCGTCGTTGCTGGTGCTTGCAATCACCTCGATGCTGCTGCCGCTCGACCCTTCGGCATATGCCAACGAGAGCGATGAGAGGGCTGGTGGCAACGCCGTTGCCGCCGTAGAGCCTGCAGCGGACACGCCTCAGGATGTGGAGCCAGTCGCCACCGGCGCAAAGTCGGATGATGCTGCGCAAACGGAGCCGCCGGCTGTGGAGCCGCCAGCAGCGGAGGCACCGGCAGCGGAGGCACCGGCAGTGGAGGCACCGGCAGGGTCGGGCGACTCTGCGACAGCAACCGATTTGCCGGTGCCTGCCGGACTGAACAGTCCTGCGGCGGGCTCGGACAACCCTGCGGCAACCCCCGCTGCCTCCGACGGCAGAGAAGGGGATGCGCAGGAAGAGGCAGACCCACTCCTCCCGGTGTCGCCCGCAGGCCCCCTGGGCGCCCTGGGTGCCTTGGGAACATTCATGGACACCCTGGCCGTCCCCGCTGAGGAGGACGGCTCCTTCACGCTGCTGGCCGACGGTATCCCCATCGATGAGGCGCACTTTCCCGACCCAATCTTCCGCGCCTATGTGGCAGCAAAGCTTGATACCGACACAAACGGCACACTCTCAAATGTTGAGGCGGCTAATGTGGGAAGTATCGATGTGGAGAAGATGAGCATCTCCAAGCTTACCGGTATCGAGCATTTCCCCAATTTGGTGAACCTTTACTGCAACAACAACCAGCTCACCTCCCTCGACGTGAGCGAGAACACTGCGCTTACGCACCTCTGGTGCTACAACAACCAGCTCGCATCCCTCGACCTGAGCAACAACGCTAAGCTCGCAAGCCTCGACTGCTACAACAACCAGCTCACCTCCCTCGACGTGAGCAAGAGCACCGCGCTGACGCGCCTCGACTGCTACAACAACCAGCTCACCTCCCTCGACGTGCGCAGCAACACCGCGCTGACGAGCCTCGACTGCGACAACAACCAGCTCACCCGCCTCGACGTGAGCAACAACGACAAGCTGACGAACCTCGAGTGCTCCTACAACCAACTCACCTCCCTCGACGTGAGCACAAACATCGCGCTGACGAACCTCCGCTGCTCCAAGACCAATCTTAGCTCTCTTAATGTGGGCAACAACACCGCGCTGACGACCCTCTACTGCGACACCAACCAGCTCACATCCCTCGACGTGAGCACAAACACCGCGCTTACGACTCTCAACTGCTCCTACAACAAGCTCACCTCCCTCGATGTAGGCACAAACACCGCACTGACGATCCTCTACTGTTACGACAACCAGCTCACCTCCCTCGATGTGAGCCACAACACCGCGCTGACGAACCTCTACTGTTACGACAACAGGCTTCTGGACATCATCGGCCTGCCGGCAGTACTCTCCACGTTCGCAGCCTCCCCGCAGTCTGTGACTGTCCCCGTCACGGCAAGCTCCTCCAGCTACGTGAGCGATAAGACCTACAGCTTTGACGCGGCGCATTCCATCGCCTTCGACCTCGGTGTGACCGGTGTGCAGTACGACCAACAGGCCAAGAAATTTACCGTCGCAGCAGATCAATCGCTTGATGCCCCCATCAGCTTTACCACAACGCTGGGAACAGGCCCGACAATCAGCGGCGAGATCACCTTCACCGGGCAGGCCATCGACGGCATCCCCATCGATGAGGCGCACTTTCCCGACCCAATCTTCCGCGCCTATGTGGCGAAAACCTTTGATACCGACAAAACGAGAGCGAACTGGCTCACCAAGGTTGAGCTTGGGGCAGTGAAAACGATTGAGGTGGTGAATAAGGGCATCGTCGCCCTTACCGGCATCGAGCATTTCCCCAACCTGCAAACCCTCTCCTGCTTTGACAACCAGCTCACCTCCCTCGACGTGCGCAGCAACACCGCGCTGGTATCCCTCTACTGTCAAGGCAACCGACTCATCTCCCTCGACGTAAGCAAGAACACGAAGCTGAAATATTTCTCCTGCAACGGCAACCAGCTCATCTCCCTCGACGTGAGCAAGAATACCGCGCTGGTTCAGCTCCATTGCTACAACAACCAGCTCACCTCCCTCGACGTGAGCAAGAACACCGGACTCGCAAGCCTCATCTGCTCCAGCAACAAACTCACCTCCCTCGACGTGAGCCATAACCCCAAACTTACAGGCTTTAACTGCGACAACAACCAGCTCACCTCCCTCGACGTGAGCAAGAATACCCTGCTTACAAGCTTCTCCTGCATCGGTAACCAGCTCACCTCCCTCGACGTGAGCAACAACGTCCTGCTTGCTCAGTTCCATTGTTCCGATAACCAGCTCACCGCCCTCGATGTGAGCAAGAACCCCGAGCTGTGGGCGTTTACCTGCGAGAGCAACCGGCTGTCCTCCCTCGACGTGAGCAACAACCCCGAGCTTGTGTACCTCGAGTGCTTCAGCAACCAGCTCACCTCCCTCGACGTGAGCACCAGTCCCTTGCTGGAGAACCTCTACTGTCAAGGCAACCAGCTCACCTCCCTCGACCTGAGCAAGAACACCGCACTGCGTACGCTCTACTGCTCCAACAACCGGCTCACCTCCCTCGACGTGAGCAACAACCCCGAGCTACTTGACCTCTACTGCTCCAGCAATAAACTCACGTCCCTCGACGTGAGCAGGAATATCGCACTGTATACCCTCTCCTGCTTCAGCAATCAGCTCACCTCCCTCGATGTGAGCAAGAACATCGGGCTTACCAACCTGCTCTCCTGCTCCGACAACCACCTTCTTGACATTGTCGGCCTGCCGGCAGGAACCCACGGCTTTGATGCCGCTAATCAGACGGTCTTCATCCCCATCCATCCCGACCCAGGTACGCCCGGAAGCTACGTGAGTGACGGAACCTACCGTCTGGGCGCTCATGTCATCGCATTCGATGGCGGTGCGAGTTTTGACGCGGCAAGCGGAACGTTTACCGTGACATCGCTTGATGTTCCCATCGGCTTTACCACAACGCTTGAAACAGGTCACAGGGTCAGCGGCACCGTCATCTTTACCGGGCAGGCTCTTGTGCCCGTCATCCCTACGCCGCCCGCCCCAACCCCGCCTGCGCCCGCCCCGCCCGCCCCGCCCGCGCCAACCCCGCCTGCGCCCGCCCCGCCTGCGTCCTCCACTCCTGGCTACTCTGCGCCCAGCACCAACACATCCGTGCCCTCCACCCTCGACTCAGAGCCGACGCCTGCCGCATCGCCCGCGCCTCCCGATACGGCCGACGATGAGCTCGAGACGGTGCAGGAGGCTCCCGTGCCGCTTGCTCCCGAGCCTGACGGCACAAGGTCGTGGGCCCTTCTCAATCTGCTGTTTGTGTTGGCGGCGCTGGTTATGGCAGTCTACTCGCTGGCCAAGCACCTGACTTCAGCTCGCAGCGGTGCGCGCCCTGCACCTCAAGGCTCAGGGCAAAAGGCCAACCCGGTATGGCTTGTTCTTGAGCTCGCGGCTATCGCGTCGGGGGTAGTGGTGTTCATCGTCACGGAGGACTTTGCCGGCCGCATGATTTTCGTTGACGTGTTTACCGTGGTGCAGGCGCTTATAGTCGCCGTTGCCGTCGCCCTGCATCTGCTTGCCTTCAAAAGAAGCGCAGCCGACGCACCGGTGAAGATGGCTTAGTGACAGAAAGGGGACGGGCGGGGACGATTGTCACCGCCCGTCCCCTTTGTCAACTCCGTTCCCACAGGCCGCTTGCGCCGCCGCTTTTGTGCAGGAGGCGCACCTCGCCAATCTCCATGCCGCGGTCGACCGCCTTGCACATGTCGTAGATTGTGAGGCAGGCGATTGAGGCGGCGGTGAGCGCCTCCATCTCGATACCCGTCTGCCCCCTGACGCCGAGTGTCGCCTCCACCCGAATCCCCACGCGGCCATCTGCCCGCTCACCCGCAGATACAGGCGTGAGCTCCACGGCGGCCCTGGTGATGTTGAGCGGATGGCACAGCGGGATGAGCGCCGAGGTCTGCTTGCTCGCCATGATGCCCGCTACACGCGCCACGGCCAGCACGTCTCCCTTTGGCGCGGTGCCCTCGACAATCATCGCAAGCGTGGTGGGTGCCATAGCGATAAAGCCCTCCGCGACCGCGACCCGCGCGGTGCTCTGCTTGGTACCCACGTCCACCATGTGCGCCGCGCCCTTCTCGTCAAGATGCGTCAGCGCACACGCCGTCTCTTCTGGAGCCTTATCCACTCCCGCTTTTGCGCACCCATCCGCGCCGGCCGCTGCGCTCGCAGTCTCACCCACCGTCTCACGCATCCCTTATCCTCCAATCTGCGACATCAGACGTTCGGTACCCACGCGATTGTGATGCCGCTCAGGCTTGGCACCCAGGGCCTCGCGCAGCACGCGCCGCACCGTCTCATCGTCGCCTGCCCGCAGGGCGTCCTGTACGTTAAACTCCACATCCGAGAACAGACAGGGGCGCAAGGCGCCCTCCGCCGTGAGCCGCAGACGGTTGCACTCTGCGCAGAAGTGGCGCGAGAAGGCCGAGATGAAGCCAATCGTGCCCGCCGCTCCCTCAAAATGGTAGTACCGCGCCGGCCCCCAGCCTTCCGGACGCGCGGTGTCGCCCAGAGGGATGAGCGCTCCCAGCCCCGCAGCCCGCGCCTGGGTATCGAGAAGGGCGATCAACTCCTCGTTGGGGATAGTGTCCGTGGCGGCCCAGCCGCTGCCGTCTGTTCCCTCGCTTGTGCCGACGGGCATGTATTCGATGAAGCGGACATGCAGGGGACGATCCACGGAGAGGCGGGCAAAGGCCAGAAAATCCTGATTGAGACTGCGTACGACGACGGCGTTGATCTTCACGGGGGCAAAGCCGACGGCAAGGGCCGCGTCGATGCCCGCGAAGACATCGTTGATCTCGCCCCAGCGGGTTATCCGGGTAAACTGCTCGGAATCGAGGGTGTCAAGCGAGATGTTCACGCGGGAAAGCCCCGCCGTGCGCAGCTCATCTGCCATCTTGGGGAGCAGAATGCCGTTTGTGGTCATGGCGATACGTTCGATGCCGGGCGTGTGCGCAATCTGATGCACCAGCTCGCCGATACCCAGACGCACGAGCGGTTCCCCACCGGTCAGGCGAACCCGCGAGAAGCCTTCTTTGGCGGCAAGGCGCACGAACTGCGCAATCTCCTCCAGGGTCAGCATCGCGCCATGCGGTTTGAAGGGCACCCCCTCCTCAGGCATGCAGTACATACAGCGCAGATTGCAGCGGTCGGTGACGGAGATGCGCAGGTAATCTATCGTGCGCCCGTGGCTGTCCCGCGCCATCAGCGCTGCCCGCCGCGCCGGTCGCTGCTCCGGTCGCGCTGCCCGTTGCTCCGGTCGCGCCTGTCGTCGCGCCTTCCTCCAGGCATCAGACGACCCCTTCTTCCATATCCAGACGCAGGCAGGCGACCGTATCGCCGGCGGCCAGGGGCTTGAGCCCCTCGGGTACGACAAGCAGGCAGTTCGCGTTGTTCAGGGCACCGAGCAGGGCGGAACTCTGATTGGGTGCGGGGGTCACCCGATAGCCCGCCGCCGTGCCCACGCCCGCCGCCGAAGCGCTTGCCGCGCCGCCGCCCGCCGCCGCGCCCGCGTTTGCGCCCGCCGCCGTGCCCGCCGCTGCGCCCACGCCCGCCGCGCCCTCACCGGCGCCGTCCGTGACGCGCTCAACCCGGGCCCGCAGGTAGAAGCGACGCGTCTCGGGCACCTTTTTGATGTCGGTCGTCAGCACGGCGCGCGTCACCGGGCGCTTGAGCGCACGCATGCCCTGCATCCTGCGCAGCGCGGGGCGGACGAGCACCTCAAAGCCAACGGCCGCCGCCGCCGGGTTGCCGGGCAGGCCAAAGATGGGGACGGAGCCGATAATGCCGAAGGTCTGAGCCTTGCCAGGCTTCATGTTTACCTTGTTGTAGAACAACTCGCCCAGCTCGCGTATGGCGGGGGTGACAAAATCGAAGTCTCCCTCGGCCGCACCGCCGCTTGTGATGATGAAGTCAAACTGGGCGACGGCAGCCTGCAGCGCGCCGATAAAGGCCTCGCGCGTATCGGTAATCGCAGGCAGAATGACCGGCTCTCCGCCAGCCTCGGCAACCTGGGCCGCAAGCGAGTAGCTGTTCGAGTTGCGTATCTGGCCGGGCCCGGGAATCTCGCTTATTGCGACGAGCTCCGATCCGGAGGAGATGATGCCAACACGCGCGCGCCGGTAGACAAGCACCTCCGCGTTACCGGTTGAGGCGAGCAGGCCGGCCGCCGCCGGGGAGATGCGGTCGCCTGCGTGCAGGAGCACCTCGCCTTTGCGCGCCTCCTCGCCACGGGGGCGCACATGCTCGCCGAGGACGGGTATCGTAAAAAAACGAACGTTTGTTCCCTCGGGGCATTCATCGCTTTCGCCGATGACCTCGGTCTCCTCAATCTTTACCACGGTATCGGCACCGCGCGGCAGCGGCGCACCGGTCATGATGCGCAGGGCCTGGCCACCTGTGAGTTCGCCGTCAAAGACCGAGCCTGCGCCCAGGCGTCCGATGATGGGAAGCTCCAGGGGATGCTCGCGGCTGGGCGCGGGCCGGGCAGCAACGAAGTCGGCGTGGCACACGGCAAAGCCGTCCATCGCCGAGTTGTCAAAGGGGCTGATGTCGATGTCGCTTCGTACCTCCTGCGCAAGGATGCGCCCAAAGCTCGCACCAAGCGCGACCTTCTCCGCATCCAGCAGCGAAACGTGCGCAAGGAGAAGCTCCTGGGCGTCCTCGACGCCGATGATGGAATCGTTGCAGTATCGCTCAGACATCAGGCCTCCCAGACTGAGATGCTCAACACTGTTCTCAAAACATATAAACGGCTTCCATTGTACTGCATCCGGACGCCGCGCGCCGCCTGCATATGCCCCGCCGCGCCCCGCCTGGGCATGCCCCGCCGCGCCCCGCCTGGGCATGCCGTCGATTCGCCGCTCGCACCTCTCAACCCCCATCCTCTCGGCCCCGCGTACGGCGCCACTCTCGCCGTTAGCCCGGGTATGACGCTCAGATACGGGAAAAGCCCTCCCCATGCCTCCAAGGCAGCTGCCGGGCATGCTATGTTTGCCGACGATGAAGACGCCCTGCGCACTTTACTACTTCAGTTCGACTGGCAACAGTCTGGCGGTGGCACTCGCGCTTGCCCAATGCCTCGATGCTCCTGACCCCGTATCCATTCCCGGATCGCTCGTGCTGCCCGACCCCTATGCCGCTTCGCGTGAAGTTGAGAAGGTCGGCTTCGTTTTTCCGGTGCACCGTGCGACGCTGCCCGAGATGGCGCGTGGCTTCATCGAGCAGATGCCCGTGCGCGAGGACTGCTACTACTTTGCAATCTCGACGCATACCCTCTTTGGCATGAACGAGTTTTGGGACATCGACGAGGTGCTCAGTGCCAAGGGCGCCCTGCTCAACTACGCCGCAGCTGTGCGGATGACGGGCAACGTCGGCCTCCTGAACCCGGACTTTCGCTCGGTGGAGCGACGACAGCATTTGATGGAGGCCCAGATTGCCGAGATTGCCGAGGCAATCAACAATCGCCAGGAGAACTACTTCCGCCGATCCGTCAAGCTGCTCGGCAGGCTGGTGAGGACCTTTACCGAGCAGCGGCGCAACTCGATACGCTTCAGGGTAGACGAGCGCTGCACGCGTTGCGGCGTCTGCGCCGCAGTCTGTCCCGCGCAGAACATATCGGTCGGAATCGATGCCTCCCAGGCCCCGGTACGCTCGGATAAATGCGAGGCCTGTCTTGCCTGTGTGCACTGGTGCCCCGCAGGCGCCCTGAGTACGGCGACCCGCCTGCACCAGCATTATCACCATCCACAGATACGCCCCGAACAGCTCAATCCCGAGCGCTTTAACCACGAAACCTCGGACATCGCATGAACGCTTCCGGGGCCAATTTGTTTGAGGAAGGTGTCCGCGAGGGGGGAGCCTCCTCGCCCGCTCCCGCCACCACCTCCGCTCCCGCCACCACCTCCGCCGCCCGCGAGCGCGCCGCGCAGCTTCGGGCCCAGATTGACCACAACACCTGGCTCTACTATGCGCTCGACGCGCCCGAGCTCAGCGACGCCGCCTTTGATTCGCTGATGCGCGAGCTCATCGAACTGGAGCGGCGATTTCCCGAACTGGTGACGGCAAGCTCGCCGACCCAGCGTGTCGGAGGCTTTGTCCCCGGCGAGGCCTTTGCGCCTGTCACCCATGCGACACGGATGTATTCGCTCGACAACGCGATGGATCTCGATGAGCTGGACGCCTGGCTGACGCGCACCATCCTCGCGACCGAGCCTGTGGAGGGCGGCCCTGCCTTTGTCTGTGAGCTGAAGATTGACGGCTCCTCCCTGGCCCTGACCTACCGCGACGGCGAGCTTATCCGCGCCGCTACCCGGGGGGACGGCATAACGGGTGAGGATGTGACCGCCAATGTCCGCACGGTGCGCGACATCCCCCTGAGGCTGCGCACGCCCATCGCCGGCGAGATTGAGCTGCGCGGCGAGATATTCATGCCCAAGGCGAGCTTTGAGCGTCTCAACGCGCAGATACAGGCTCAGGCCCGAGCCGAGGCAAAAGACGCCCGCCCCTTTGCAAACCCACGTAACGCCGCCGCCGGCTCCCTGCGGCAGAAAGACGCGCGCGTTACCTCCGAGCGCGACCTCGCGACCTTTATCTATGCAACGGCAGACGATGCCGCCCTGCCGGCACAAAGCCAGTGGGAGCTGCTTGCCTGGCTGCGCGAGGCGGGCCTTCACACCAATCCCCATGTCGCGCTCTGCGCGACGCCTGCCGAGGTGCGCGCCTTCTGTGAGCGGGCATGCGAGCAACGCACCAGCCTGCCCTATGACATCGACGGCGTGGTGGTGAAGGTCAACGATTTTCTCCAGCAGCGCAGGCTTGGTACAACCGCCAAGGCTCCGCGCTGGGCCATCGCCTTCAAGTTCCCGCCCGAGGAGAAGACGACCATCCTGCGCGCCATTGTGGTGCAGGTGGGGCGCACCGGCGTGCTGACGCCGGTGGCGGAGTTCGACCCGGTGCTCGTCGCAGGCTCAACGGTCTCCCGCGCGACCCTGCACAACCTCGACGAGGTACGCCGTAAGGACGTGCGCGTAGGCGACACCATCATCATCCGCAAGGCGGGCGATGTCATCCCCGAGGTGATTGGCGCGATTCCCTCGCTTCGCCCCGCAGACGCACGGGAGTGGGAGATGCCGCATGCCTGCCCCTCGTGCGGCTCGCCGGTGTTTCGTGACGAGGACGGGGTCGCCGTTCGTTGCAGCTCCGCCGAATGCCCTGCCCAGCAGCTTGAGCGCCTGGGTCATTGGGTGAGCCGTGGCGCGATGGACATCGATGGCCTTGGCCCGAAGCTCATTGAGAAGCTCGTCGAGAGCGGCCTTCTTGTCGACGTCGCCGATTTCTACCGCCTCACCGTCGCACAGCTTGCGGCCCTGCCAACCGGTGAGGAGAAGTACGCACGGGCCATGTCGCCCGAGAAGCGCGAACAGACTGGCGACTTTGAGAAGGAGCCCGTTTTGCTCGGTGAGACCGTCGCGGCAAAGGTCGTGGCTCAGATTGAGGAGAGCAAGACCCGTCCCTTTGCCCGTGTGCTCTTTGGCCTTGGCATACGCAATGTGGGCAAGACGATTGCCGAGCTGCTCTGTCACCGTTTTGGCTCCATCGACGCGCTGTGTGCCGCTGCCGAGGAGGAACTGTGCGCCACCCCGGGCATCGGTTCTGTGATTGCGCGCACGCTCACGCAGTTTTTTGCCACACCCGACAACCTTCGTCTCATCGAGGCGCTGCGCTCAGCCGGACTGACCCTTGCCCAGGAGCCGACCGATGAGCAGTCTCTGCCCCTTGCCGGGCTGACCTTCGTGCTGACGGGCACCCTCGAGGCCTACAGCCGCGACGAGGCCGAGGAACTCCTCAAACGTCTTGGCGCCAAAACGGCGTCCTCGGTCTCAAAGAAGACCTCCTCTGTCATCGCAGGCCCAAACGCCGGCTCCAAACTGACAAAGGCCCTCGAACTCGGCGTGCCGGTATTCAGCGAGGCCGACCTTCTCACCATCCTCGCCACCGGAGAGATCCCCCCTGTCTACCCTGATGTATTGTAAACGGTGAATGGACGCGACACGCTCTCCCTTGCGCTCGCCGCTCTCCTTCTCCTGCTGCTCCTGCTGCTCCTGCTGCTCCTGCTCGCGGTCTTCACGGCACGGAAGTTCCGTTGTAGTACAGGTCGTCAGCGGAGATGTCGATATCATCATTCCAACTGACGGCGTATCCGCCGGTGTCAATGTTGGCCTCATAAAATCTCAGTCACCCCTTATAAGATTACAGTTCCGTTACAAGGAGGGCGGGCGCGCATACTCCCGCTTGAAATCGCATCCCGATGGGGTATGATTCGCAGGCGTTAGCACTCAAAGCATGAGAGTGCTAACCATATCCACACGGCACTGTGCACGCTATGGAGGCACAGGCAGTATCGGCAGGAACCGCGTTCAGAGGAGGTCATGGCACATGAGTCTCAAACCATTGGGCGACCGCGTCATCGTCAGGCAGGACGAGGCCGAGACGACCACAGCGTCGGGCATCGTACTCGCATCAAGCGCCCAGGAAAGGCCGCAACGGGGCACCGTCATCGCTGTTGGCGAGGGTAAGTTGGACAACAACGGCAACCTGGTAAAGCCGGGAGTCAAGGAGGGCGACAGTGTCATCTACAGCAAGTACGGCGGCACTGAGGTCAAGGTCGACGGCGAGGAGTACATGATCCTCAGGGCAGACGATATTTACGCGATATTCGTCTAATACAGAGAGAAAGGAACCCCACACATGGCTAAAGACATCAAGTTTAACGAGGCGGCGCGTGGAACACTTGCCGCTGGCGTTGCCAAGCTGGCAGACGCGGTAAAGGTCACGCTCGGCCCCAAGGGGCGCTACGTGGCACTCGAGCGCAGCTATGGCGCTCCGCTCATCACCAACGACGGCGTGACCGTCGCCAAGGAGATTGAGCTTGAGGACAAGGTTGAGAACATGGGTGCCCAGCTCGTACGCGAGGTTGCGGTAAAGACCAACGACGTTGCGGGCGACGGCACGACCACCGCGACCCTGCTGGCCCAGGTCATCGTCAACGAGGGTCTGCGCAATGTGACCGCCGGAGCCAACCCGCTGGCCATCCGTCGCGGTATCGAGAAGGCCGTCGAGGCCGTTGTCGACAGCATCAAGAAGTCGGCCAAGCCGGTTCGCGACCAGCAGCAGATTGCCAATGTCGGCTCCATTTCCGCTGGCGACGAGAACATCGGCAACAACATCGCCGAGGCCATGCAAATCGTTGGCAAGGACGGCGTTATCACCGTTGAGGAAAGTCAGACTTTTGGCATCGACATCGAGACCGTTGAGGGCATGCAGTTTGACAAGGGCTACATCTCGCCGTACATGGCGACGGATATGAGCCGCATGGAGGCAGACCTCAAGGACCCCTACATCCTCATCACCACCCAGAAAATCTCCTCCATCCAGGACATTCTGCCAATTCTGGAGGCCGTCATGCAGGCCGGCCGTCCGCTGCTGATCATCAGCGAGGACTTTGAGGGCGAGGCGCTGGCGACCGTTCTGCTAAACCGTCTGCGCGGTACCCTGAGCTGTGTGGCCGTCAAGGCGCCGGGCTTTGGCGATCGCCGTAAGCGCATGCTTGAGGACATCGCCATCGTTACGGGTGGGCAGGTTGTTACCGACGACTTTGGCATGAAGCTTGACCAGACCACCCTCGACCAGCTCGGCCGCGCCAAGACCGTACGGGTGAACAAGGACACGACCACGATTGTTGACGGCGCCGGCAAGAAGACCGAGATCAAGGCGCGCGTTGAGCAGATAAAGGGCGAGATAGAGCACACCGACTCCGACTTTGACCGCGAGAAGCTGCAGGAGCGGCTTGCCAAGTTGGCCGGCGGCGTGGCCGTCATCAAGGTTGGCGCGGCCACCGAAGTCGAGCTCAAGGAGCGCAAGGCGCGCATCGAGGACGCCCTGCAGGCAACCCGCGCGGCGGTTGAGGAAGGCATCGTTGCCGGTGGTGGCGTGGCCTTTGTCAACGCGCTTGCAGCCCTGGATAAGATTGCGACGAAGGACGCCGACGAGCTTGTGGGCATCAACATCATCCGCTCCTCGCTGGTTGCGCCCCTGCGCGTCATCGCCGACAACGCGGGCTTTGAAGGCTCAGTCGTTGTGGAGAAGGTCAAGACGCTCAAGACCGGCGAGGGCCTGAACTCCGTAACCGGTGAGTACGGCGACATGATCAAGATGGGTATCATCGACCCGGTGAAGGTCACCCGCAGCGCCCTGCAAAACGCGGCTTCGGTTGCGGCGCTCATCCTTATCACCGAGGCCACCGTCTCCGACATCCCCAAGGAGGGTCCGGACCTGAGCGCCCTGGCCGGTGCCATGGGCGGCGGCGGCGGAATGTACTAAAGCGGCAAGACGGCAAGACGGCAAGACGGCAAAGCGGCAAGACGGCAAAGCGCCAAAGTGGCAAAGCGCTTCTTTTCAGAAGAGGCGAAAACGAGAAAGGCAGGAAGGGAAGCGGTTTCCCTCCTGCCTTTCTGTTGGGGTTTGATTGCTTTTGGGTCGTCGCGGGCTTTGCCGCTATGATCCATATTTTTCCCAGAACTGTGCGGGGCTTACGATCGTAAATCTGTCACTGAGCACAAGCAGATCCTTGTCGCCGGTAATCAGGCACTCCGCTTTCGATTCGACCAGGACTGCAAGTACAGGGTTATCCTTTGCGTCGCGCACCATGTCATCTATCTTCTCAGGATCAACCACTTCTCCCAGTAGAAGCAGAGAGTCCGCAAGCTGTTCTATTTCGTCGGCGGTCAGCGTGTTGCACGACAGTCTCGGCAACACTCGTTTGAACTCGTCCAGTAAGTAATGCGATGTGACCAAGCCAAGCGAACCGCTCCTCCAGGCTCCCACTATTCTGCCGGGAACGCTTTGCGGGTAGGCTATTCCAGATACCAGGACATTGGTGTCGATGACGACGCGCACTACCGGACGCTTCCGTCTCTCAAAGAAGTAACCACATTGTCTATCTCAGCAATGCCCTTTTCTTCTTCTACATCGCCGTATGCAGTCGCCAGTTTGTCGGTCAGGGCATCGAAGGTGCCCCGAAGTCGCTTTATGCGCTCGAAAAGCTCAGGATCGACCAGAACCGCAGCGGCTTTACCACTTTTGTTGATGACAACGGCATCCTTGTTGTATTGCACGCGGGCAATCATTGCTCCGAGATTTTGGCGGAAGCGAACTGCCGAGACCTCCTGAATCATCAATATCTCCAATCATACTAATCATATTGATACTCGTAATAGTGTAGGTAAAAAGAAGGCTCTGGTCAATTTGGGCAATGCGTGCATGCGGCGCATTTTGCGCGCTGGTCTCCGGAGGGCGATGGAAGAATATCGGAAGTGAGGCAGGCACGCATCGGGTCGCACATCGGGTCACGCATCGGGCGAGATGCTAAACTGCTCTGCTTTTTTGGCGGAAGGAAGGTTCGGCAAAGCCTTCAGGTGTACTTTGCAGGGCATCCGTCAGGCTTTCTTTTGGCTGGGCCATCTCCTTGATAAAACCTGGCAGAGGGACCAGTGCTCGATGCTACAATATCTGCATGGATACACTCGAGAACGCCATCCGCAGCACTGTTGAGGCGCACGGCATGCTGCCGGGCGTGGGCGCGGGTGTGGCCGCAGGTGGGGCGGGCGCGCGCGGGGGCGCGGGCGTGGGCATGGGCGCGGGTGAGGCGGGCGCGGGCGCGGGTATCGTCGGCATCACCGCCACCGCAGGCAACGCCGCCACCGCCACCGCAGGCAACGCCGCCATCGCCACCGCAGGCAACGCCGCCATCGAGCCCACCGAGGTGATACTCATGGTGAGCGGCGGTTCGGACTCCGTTGCCCTGGCGCAGCTGCTGCCGAGGCTGTATCCGCAGCACCGCTATACCGTTCTGCATGTGAATCACCAGCTGCGCGGCGCCTGCGCCGACGAGGATGAGCGCTTTGTTGCCGCTCTGGCCCGCAGACTTGGGCTCTCTTACGAGCTACATAGTGTAGATATTGCCGCCCGCGCGGCAGCGCAGACCAACGGCAACCTCGAAGACGTGGGGCGCAAGGCGCGCTATCAAGCGGCCTGTGAGCTGCTCGATGAGCGCTGCCGCGCGGCGGGATGCGACCCCGCGCGAGGCCGCATCGCCACGGCGCACACGCGCGACGACCGCGTCGAGACCCTGTTCATGCGCCTTATCGTCGGCGCAGGCGCAGGCGGCCTTTCCTCCATCCCCTTTGTGAACGGACGCGTTATCCGGCCTCTGCTCGACTGCGCGCGGGCCGAACTGCGCGAGGCGCTGCTGCGCGAGGCGCTGCGTGAGGATGTCCCGCAAGGCGACCAGGCACCCTGCGAGCACGAGTTGTGGCGCGAGGATGCCTCGAACAGGGACACCCGGCGGCTGCGCGCCTTTGTGCGCCATGAGGTCATTCCGCTGCTTGAGACCCGCAACTCCCAACTGCGTGCCACCCTTGCCCGCTCGCTTGATGTGCTTGCCGAGGAGGACGCCTTTCTCTCCCGCCAGGCACAGGAGCTTGCTGAGCGCTACCTTGTCATCGATCGCATTTTGCCCGAGCCGCTTGCCACCATCGACGCAAAACTCTTTGAATGCGACCCGGTGCTTGTCCGTCGCGTTATCCATCGTGCCTGCTCAGCGGTCATGCCCGAAGGCGCACGGCTCACCTCTGAGCACCTCAGACGCATCGCGCGCGAGGGAGCTCGTGTCGGTTTCGCAACGGATATACCTGGCGATGTGACGGTTCGCGCTGTTTGCGGTACACTGATCATTCGTCGCAAAACGGCGAATGAGCAGCCCATTCACGGAATCCGGGCGGCTCGTTTCTCTCCACAGCAGGATTGCTCAGAAGGCGGCAGGCAGAAGTCGGAAGGTGGCAGGCGGGCGCATGATGCATGAGGATGTCACAGAGGTTCTTTTTGACGAGCAACAGATCGCTGCGTGCGTGCGTTCTCTCGGGGCGCGAATCAGTGCGGATTACGCTGGCGAGAAGGTGCTGCTGGTCACGGTTCTCAAAGGCGCGTTTATCTTCATGGCCGACCTTTCCCGTGCCATTACCAATGACATTGAGATTGACTTCATGGCGGTCTCAAGCTATGGCGCTGAGGCGAGAAGCTCTGGGGTCGTGCGCATCATCAAGGATCTGAACGCCTCGATTGAGGGGCGCCACATTCTCATTGTCGAGGATATTCTTGACAGCGGATTGACCCTCAAGTATCTGATAAAAAATCTCAGGTCACGCCGTCCGCTCTCCGTCGAGGTCGTGACCCTGCTGCTCAAGGAAGGCAAGCAGGAGACGGACATTCAGTGTAAGTACGTCGGCCTCATCTGCCCGGACGAGTTTGTCGTCGGCTATGGGCTCGATTACGCAGAGTCCTATCGCAACCTTCCCTACATTGGCATCCTCAACCCGAAGGCCTACAGTTAGGAAGAACCCCCTGTGAACAAACCTCGGAACCGTCGCAACCTCATCATCTACGGCTCGATTTTTGCCGTGCTCGTTGTCGTCCTGTTCTCGCAGTTTTTTAACAGTATGCGGCAGCCCACGGTTGACGAATTGACGACCAGCGAGTTCGTGCAGGCTGTTGAGGAGAGCCGCGTCATCGACGTCACCTACAAGGTGAACAGCGCGGTTCTGACCGGCCACTATCTCAAGGAAGGCTCCCTTGCTGCTTCGGCAGGGTCGGGGGCGGGAGGTGCCGGTGGCGCTGCGGCGGGCGGCTCAGGCGCGGACGGCTCAGGCGCGGCGGGCGGCTCGGGCGCGGCGGCGGGTGGCTCAGGCGGCTCAGGCGGCGGCTCCTCCAGCGCTTCGCCCGGCGCAAGCCAGCGCAGCTCCGACCCCGCCCTTCCCGAGGGCGCGCTCGTCTTTACCTCGACTTATATCGGCGAGGACTCCCTCAACGAGCTGATGGCCGCGCACCCCGAGACCAGGTTCAAGGTCGATGTCGCAAACTCAAACTTCTGGTTCACCATCCTTGGCACCGCGCTTCCAATCCTCATACTCGTCGGTTTCATGTGGTTTATGTTCTCGCAGTTTAACAGCGCCAACAACAAGCAGATGCAGTTTGGCAAAACCAAGGCCAAGAAGGCCCACGAGGAGCGCCCGACCACCAAGTTCTCAGACGTTGCCGGCATCGACGAGGCGGTCGAGGAGCTGCAGGAGGTCAAGGACTTTCTCGCCAATCCGGGCAAATATCAAAGCCTCGGCGCGAAAATTCCGCGCGGCGTGCTGCTCGTCGGCCCTCCGGGCACCGGTAAGACGCTGCTGGCCCGGGCGGTCGCCGGCGAGGCGGGCGTGCCGTTCTTCTCCATCTCCGGCTCGGATTTTGTGGAGATGTTCGTCGGCGTGGGAGCCTCGCGCGTGCGCGATCTCTTTGAGCAGGCCAAACAGGCTGCCCCGGCGATTATCTTCATCGACGAGATCGACGCGGTGGGACGCCAGAGGGGCGCCGGTCTTGGCGGCGGGCACGACGAGCGCGAGCAGACCCTCAACCAGCTGCTGGTGGAGATGGACGGGTTTGACGATCACCAGAGTGTCATCCTCATCGCGGCCACAAACCGCGCGGACATCCTCGACCCGGCTCTGTTGCGCCCCGGCCGCTTTGATCGGCAGATTATCGTCATGCGGCCTGACCTCAAGGGGCGCGAGCAGATTTTGAAGGTGCACGCGGCGGGTAAGCCGTTGGCTCATTCGGTCGATCTCGAGAAGCTCGCTCGCATGACGCCGGGCTTTACCGGCGCCGATTTGGCAAACCTGATGAATGAGGCCGCTCTTCTGACGGCGCGTCAGGGCAAGCGCCTTATCACGACAAGCGAGCTCGAAAGCGCGATGGAGCGCGAGATTGCCGGCCCGGAGCGCAAGAGCCGCGTCATGACGGAGAAGGAGAAGCGCACCATCGCCTACCACGAGTCGGGGCACGCGCTGGTTGGCCATGTTCTTGAGAACTCCGACCCGGTACACAAGATTTCCATCATCAGCAGAGGCCAGGCGCTTGGTTATACGCTCTCGCTACCCTCCGAGGATCGTTTTCTCAACTCCCGCAACGAAATGTACGACGACCTTGCCGTCTTTTTGGGCGGACGGGTTGCCGAGGAGATATTCTGCGATGACATTACGACCGGCGCTTCGAACGACCTGGAGCGGGCCACGAAGATGGCCCGTCAGATGGTCACGCGCTACGGCATGACCGAGGCGCTTGGCTCGCAGGTCTACGGCGAGGCGAACCATGAGGTCTTTTTGGGCCGCGACTACAGTGCGACGCCGGACTATTCCGAGGCGACCGCGCAACGCATTGACGAAGAGGTCGCGCGTATCATGGCCAAGGCCCACGATGTGGCCTATGCGACGCTTGATGTTCGTCGGGAACAGATTGAGCTGATGGTCAGCGTGCTCATTGATCGCGAGACGGTGGATGGCGAGGCTTTGGAGGCCCTGCTCAACGGTACCTGGGAGGAGTACCTTGCCGGCGAGGATGAGATGCTGGCGAAGAAGGCCGCCGCCCTCAAGAAGCAGGAGGAGGATGACGAGCGCCATGCCGCCGAGGAGCGTGAGCGGCTTGCAAAGCTTGCGCCACCGACGCCAGCGTCGCTTGTGGGCCCTGCAGGCTCCGCGGCTTCTGCGGGCCCTGCGGGCTCTGTGGATGCTGCCGGTCTGTCGAATTCCTCAGATTCCGAAAGGTTTGAGGAATCGGCGGGCTTTTTGGATTTTACGAACCCGCTTCCGCCGCCGGATGCCCGTCAACGACTCGCGGAACCGACCCTGCGTGATCTGCTGAGCGGGCGCGTGCGGCCCGGACAGGGTGATGAGGATGACGGCGCCCGGGGCGACGGGGGCCAGGGCGATGAGGGCCAGGGCGACGAGGGCCAGGGCGACGAGGGCCGGGGCGACGAGGGCCAGGGCGATGCTCGGGATGCTGCCCAGGATGACGGCGACCGGGGCGACGAGGAAAACGACTCTGCAGATAATCGCGACGCTGATGAAGGGCAGGACCTTGGATCACGCCAAGATTGAACGGGGGGTGCGGCTGATACTTGAGGGTATTGGCGAGAACCCCGAGCGCGAGGGCCTTCTGGACACGCCTCGACGCGTTGCGCGGATGTACGCAGAGGTCTTCTCCGGCCTTACCGAGGATCCGGCCCCGCTTTTTGACAGAAGTTTTGGCGAGAACCACAATGAGCTCGTGCTCGTCAAGGACATCCCCTTCTACTCCATCTGCGAGCACCATCTGGTGCCCTTCTTTGGTCTGGCACATGTTGGCTATCTGCCGGGCGCGGATGGCCGCATCTGCGGCATCTCAAAACTCGCGCGTCTCGTCGACATCTTTGCCCGTCGCCCCCAGGTTCAGGAGCGCCTGACCTCCCAGGTTGCCGACACGCTCGTGGAGCAGCTCAATCCCGATGGCGTCATCGTGGTAATCGAGGCGGAGCATCTCTGCATGTCGATGCGCGGGGTGCGCAAGCCCGGCTCCAAGACGACCACCTCGGCGGTGCGTGGCGCCTTCAAGACCTCACAGAAGACCCGTGACGAGGCCCTGTCGCTCATCTTCGGTTGAGGTAACACGAAAGGGACAGGCAAGGGGAACGCTATGTGGCGATGCGCGAACTTTGAGCTTGAGGTACGTGCCCCGCTGATTATGGGCATCCTCAACGTCACGCCGGACTCCTTCTCGGACGGCGGTCTGCATGAGCGCCCTGAGGATGCCTGCGCCCATGCCCGAGCGTTGGTGGCGCAGGGCGCGGACATCATCGACGTGGGCGGCGAATCCACCCGCCCCGGTTCCGAGGCGGTTTCTGCCGACGAGGAGCTGGCGCGGGTGCTGCCTGTCGTGCGCCAACTTGTCAGCGAGGGGCTCATCATCTCCATCGACACACGCAACGCTTCGGTTGCGGCGGCCTGCGTGGAGGCAGGCGCTGCGATTATCAACGACGTCTCGGGCTTTCGCGACAGGGCTATGGTTGAGGTGGCGGCCGGCTGCGACGCGGGTCTTGTGGTCATGCACATGCTTGGCGAGCCAAAAAACATGCAGCTCGACCCCCACTACGACGATGTCGTTGGGGAGGTGAGCGCCTGGCTGCTCGCGCAGGCGCGGATGCTTGAGGCAGCGCTCGTCGCGCCCGAGCGCATCTGCATCGACCCGGGCCCGGGCTTTGGCAAGACCTGTGAGCACAACCTCGCGCTGCTGCGCGCCACGCCTGCGCTCGCCGCGCTTGGCTATCCGCTCATGGCGGCGTATTCGCGCAAAGGCTTCATCGGGCAGTTGACGGGTGTCGAGGCGGCGCACGAACGCGTCGCTGGGTCAGTTGCGGTTGCGGCCTGGGCGGCGCTGCACGGTGCGCGCGTCGTGCGCGTCCATGACGTCGCCCCCACCCGTGAGGCTCTCAGGGTGCTGCAGGCGATTGGTGTGTGACCGGGAGCCCAGCCGGGAGTCCAGCCGGGGGTACAGCCGGGAGTCCAGCCGGGAGCCCAGCCGGGAGTCCAGGTGGGGGTACAGCCGGGAGCCCAGCCGGGAGCCCGCCTGGCCGCTGCCCGCCTCGACCGAATCAGGACTCGCCGGAATCGAAGATCAGCTTTATCAGCTGTATCGTCATCCGGATGCGCTCTTTGTCCTGGTTCGTGATTAAAAGTCGCGCCGCGCCGCCGATTGCAAAAATGATCTTCATCTCCATCTGAGGCGACTCATTGCCGTGCAGATACCGTTGCAGAAGGCAGGATTCGAATACGCTTAGCTGCCTGATGGTGTCTTTCTTAAAGAGTATCTCAATCAGAGGCAGGTTTTCCTTAATCATCTTTACCAGGGATTCTACAAAGGCGGGCGTATCCGCAAAGGCGTCGTCTATGTTTGGGCAGTGCGCGAGCATGCCCCCCACTTCCTTTGCGCAGACGTATTCGTCGAGGGCCTCCATCGTTTCGTAATGCGAGTAGAAGGTGCTTTTGTTAATCAAAGCTTTCGCGCACAGCTCGCTTACCTTGACCGAGGCAGATGCTTCCTTTTTCAGTTTGAGGTAGGTCTCCTCAATCAGGCGCTCTGTTTTGACAAACCGCAGATCGGTCTTATTTGTCATCGTACTCGCCTCTCCTCAATTCGCCTCTTTTCAAGTTCAGTTGTTTAACCAACACTCGTTACAAAACGTTGATTGATTAAACGACTATCGTTGGTTATAAAATAAAGCACGGAAGCTGTAGTGTCAATGAGAATCTGCAAGGAGACGTATGGACAAGGTGTTTTATTTCATCAGCAGGCATCGCAAGGGGATTGTCGTGCTGTATGCTCTCATCGCCGTCGTGTGCGTGTTCGCGTACCTTGGCGTTGGCATCAACTATAACATGGCCGATTATCTGCCCGAGGAGGCAAACTCAACCATCGCGCTCAAAGTCATGGAAGAAGAGATGGAGACGTCGATTCCCAATGCAAACGTGATGGTGCCGGACGTCTCGCTTACCGAGGCCCAGGAGTGCAAGGAAAAGCTGCTTGCGGTAGAAAACGTCACGGAAGTCATGTGGCTTGACGACATCGTTGACCTGCGTGTACCGATGAATCTGCAGGATGCCGACACCGTGGAGGCCTATTACAAGGACGGGGCAGCGCTCTTTTCTGTGACCGTTGAGAGCGGCACGGAAAAAGACACCGTCGCCGCCATTCGCGAGGCTATTGGCGAGAAAATCAAAATTTCCGGGACGGCGGCTGAGCAGGCATTCTCCCAGGAGCTGGCCGTCACAGAAACCATGCGCGCAATCATCGTGCTGGTGCCCTTGATTATTCTCATCCTGATTATCTCCACCACAAGCTGGATTGAGCCTTTTCTCTATCTTCTGACGGTCGGCGTCGCGATTATCATCAATCTTGGCACGAACATCTTTCAGGGTGAGATTTCCTTCGTAACGCTTGCCGTTGCGCCGATTCTTCAGCTGGCAATCTCGATAGACTACGCGATCTTTCTCTCACACCGCTTCAATTCGATTCGCGAGACCACCGATGACATTACGACCGCGATGCGAGAGGCGATGAAAAAATCCTTCCCGGCAATCACGGCAAGCGCGGCCGCAACGCTGTTTGGCTTTGTCGGCCTGCTTTTCATGGAGTTCAAAATCGGGCCCGATATGGGAATCAGCCTCGTCAAAGGCATCCTCATCAGCTTTATCTGCGTCATGACCCTGATGCCTGCGCTGACCCTTATTCTGCACAAGGCAATCGACAAGACGAAGCATAAGAGAATCCTGTCGAGCTTTAAGAATATCGGAAACGGTGCCATGAAGATACGTGTTCCGGTCTTCATCCTGGTACTTGCCATAATGGTGCCCTGCTTTTTGGCTCAGTCGCACAATAACTTCACGTACGGCACCGGCAGCGTTGCGACCTCAGAGAATGACGCGGGGCAGATTGAGGCCGTCTTCGGAAAGACCAACACGCTCGTCCTCATGGTACCGCGTGGCGACACGGCCAAGGAGGTGCTGCTTTGTGATGAGCTGGACAAGCAGAATCATGTCAAGGCTGTCGTGTCCTATGTCACGGCCGTTGGAGCAGAGATACCCTCCGCCTATCTCGATACCGAGGTTGTATCCAACTTCTACTCCGAAAACTATACACGCATCCTCGTCAACACCGACATAGAATATGAGGGTGAGGTCTCTTTTGATGTAGTTGAGAATATTCGCAACATCGCACAATCATACTATGGGGACAAGACCCTGATGCTGGGGTATAGCCCGAACCTCTACGATATGAAGGAATTTATCGAGACCGATGACAAGGTGGTCGAACTGGTCTCGATTCTCACGATTTTTGCCGTCCTTCTCATTACGTTTCGCTCGTGGCTTTTGCCAATTCTCATCATTTTGGCTATCAAGGCATCTATTTGGATTAACATGTCCATCCCGTATTTTCAGGATAACTCCCTGACCTACATCGGGTATATCGTGATGGGCACTGTGCAGCTTGCGGCGACGGTTGACTACGCTATTCTGCTGACGGACTACTATCTTGCCAACCGCAAGACATTGCCAAAGATTCCCGCCATGAAAAAGACGCTTGGGGAGATGGTGCAGGCCATCCTGGTCTCCGGGCTCATTCTTTCCATATCAGGCTTCTGCCTGGTCTTTATGTCGAGCGATGCCCTTATTTCGCAGCTCGGCATGCTGCTCGGACGTGGTGTGCTGATCTCCCTGGCGCTCATCATCGTCTTTTTGCCAATGCTCCTGATCGTATGCGACGGATTCCTGCGGCGTACCCATAAGAAGTACAAGTTTCACACCGAAGCAGAGGCACCGGAGGTGACGGAGACGGCGGAGACGGCGGAGACGACGGAGACGGCAGCGGTGATAGAAGTGACGGCGGTACCGGCGGCGGCTGAAGTGACGGGGGTACCGGTGGCAACGGCGGTATCGGCGGCGGCTGAGGAGGCAAGTGATTGATAGGACTTAGTTGACTTAGCTAGAACCTTTTGCTAACCTTGGACAAACGTGAGCCAACGGACAGGAGGCAGCTATGGCCAAGGTTGTGAATATGCACGAGGCTAAGACCAAGCTCTCCCGGCTCGTCAGCGAGGCGCTTGTTGGTGAGGAGATTATCATTGCCAACCGCGGTGTCCCCGTTGTTCGGCTTGTGCCCTATGAGAAGCAGGCAAAGCGGGAGCTTGGGTTTGTGAGGGGCAGCGGGAATTGGGACGACAGCTTTTTCGACCCGCTTCCCGAGGAGGAGCTGCAACGATGGGGGATGTGAGTTTTCTTGCCGACCAACGTGGCTACCTCCTTGATACCCATACCTTTCTCTGGGCGGTTCAAGAGCCCGCCCGTCTGGGGCGCCTGTCGCGCCAAGTGATTGAGTCAAGCGAAACGACGCTGTACCTCTCCGCCATCAGTGCCTATGAGGTGAGTTATAAGCATCGGCTGGGAAAGCTGCAAGACTACGCGTTTGTTGTGGAGAACTACGCCGAGGTCATGCGCAGGCTTTCTGTCGTCGACCTCCCCATTGCTCTTGCACACAGTTATCAGGCAGGCACCATGGAGTGGGAGCATCGTGACCCCTTCGACCGTCTGTTGGTCGCTCAGGCAGCGCTGGAAAACCTCACGCTCATCACAGACGACGAGCGGATACGCTCACATCCCTGGGTCACCACCGTCTGGTAGGAGTTGCCAAAAGGGACGGGGGTACGGACGTTTTGTTGGACACTTCAGGCCGTCAGCCCAAGGCTTTGCCAGCACTGGACCGGGCTCTATCTGGAGAAGGGAAGGAGGGCCTGTGGCGCGGATATTGACCGTTGAGGACGACCCGGACATCAGCGCCATGCTTGGTGCGCTGCTTGCGGGCAAGGGCTACGAGCCTCATGCTGCCTACTCGGGCAGCGAGGCCGTCATGCTGCTGGAGCGGGAGCACTTTGACCTTGTCCTGCTCGATTTGATGCTGCCGGGACGCGGCGGCCTTGAGGTGCTCGCCGAGATGCGGGCGGCGGGCCGTGACGTGCCGGTCATCGTGCTCACGGCGGTCACGGGTAAGGACTCGGTGGTGGGTCTTCTCAGCGCCGGGGCAAACGACTACCTCACAAAGCCTTTTGATAATGCGGAGCTTTTGGCCCGCATCCAGGTGCAGCTTCGCGCGGGCGCAGGTACAGGTGCAGGGGAAGCCCAAGGGAACGTGCGCAACCCGTTTGGCTCGCCGGGTGTGCCCGGGCTCCTCCGTCACAAAAACCTCGTACTGGATACCGAGGCTTTTGATGTGTTGGTAGACGGCCGCTCGGCGGGCCTTTCCAAGACCGAGTACGGCATCCTCAAACTGCTGATGAGCAACCCGCGCAAGGTGTTCACCAAGGACAGCATCTACGAGGCCGTGTGGGGCGGCCGCTTCATTGGCGACGACAACACGGTAAACGTGCACATCAGCAAGCTGCGTGCCAAGCTCGCCACCGCAGGCCCCGCAACCGACTACATCACAACCGTCTGGGGCATAGGCTTCAAAATGAGCTGAGTTGCCGTCTATCCCCGGGGCATTCCTCTAATACCCTCCGTAAAGCAGGATTGCGGTCATATTGTTCATGATGTGCATAAGCAAAGGCAGGGTAATATTGCCCGTCGCGGCGTACGCAATGCCCAATATCAGGGCCTGCACGAAAAGCGGGAGGATAGCCAGAAAATTCAATAAGGATAAGCCGTTGAGGTGCATGCCGGCTGAGGTGCATGCCGGCAAAGAGCAGGCTTGACAGTATCACGCATATCCACAAGGGAAACTTCGCCTTTGCTCTGCCAATCAAAAACGCGCGATACAGCAACTCCTCGGTCATTGGGCCGCACAGCCCGATAATGAGAACCGCAAGCGGCTTGCCGAGAGCCTTTATCATCAGCAATACCGAATCGGCATTGCTGACATCCTCGAATCCCATGGCATACGCTGGATACGCGGCAATACTCACCATGATGGTGCTTGCGACAAAGGCCCCGACCAGCCAGAGCATATTGCTGATTGCAGAGGACCGCCAGCTTGTAAGGCCCGATATGAGGTCACGGCGAAAAATGAACAGGCCGGCTATGACACACACACCATAGACTCCTGCCTGAATCTGCAAGAGCGTCTGCCCTGCGAAAAAGAGTTTTGGCAGCCTTACGACAAACACCAGCACATACAGCAGCAAAA
The DNA here is from genome assembly GCA_031277035.1 of Coriobacteriales bacterium. Taxonomy (GTDB): domain Bacteria; phylum Actinomycetota; class Coriobacteriia; order Coriobacteriales; family UBA8131; genus JAIRXA01. The sequence continues at coordinate 28,168 of JAISLY010000015.1, forward strand.
AGGCAATAAGCAACAGTCCTGTGGCCAAACTGATTTGCGGTTTTTTGCGGGAAGCGTTTGTGGTCAACACGGCTCCTCCCTGCTCATGACTTTATTTGAAGTGAGATTGACAGGAGCATGAGCAGAACAACTCCACCCAGAACGGCTACGGCGATAAGGAGTTTTCTGTATGAGCGCTCCTTGACCGCCAGCTTTCTGACTACGGACAAATCCTCACGGAGCAGAGTGTCAATCGTTACACCGTATAGGTCCGACAGCCGAACAATGGTTTCAAGGTCCGGCTCGTTAATGCCCCTCTCCCATTTTGATACAGCCTGACGGGTTACGTGCAGCGTCTTTGCAATATCCTCCTGCGACAGGGAAAGCTGTTCGCGGCACTCCTTCAGTTTTTCATAGAACATCATGACAGCACACCTCCTGAGAACCGTTGCTCTCTGATGAGATACCAGAACAGCACCGTATTCGTAAAGAACCGTTTTGGCGCACCGGCATTTTTGAAGCGTTCAGCTCAGGGCGTTTGTATCAATCGGCGGCTGGCAGGGGAGGCAAAAGGCATCTGATGAGCAGGGCAAAACGCTTTTTTGCACACGTGTTACGAGGTGCGCACGCCCTCTCTGTCACCCGATGCTCCCACGTTCAGCCATAAGGCAGGGCGGATGCCGATGGCGGCGATGGTGGTGTCGACGCCATGAGTGTCAATGCTTCCATCGGCGCCCACAAAGGCGACGTTGTCAACGATATGGTCCGCGAACTCACTCAAAGTGACGTCTGTGTCTGTGAGGATATCCGTGAGAGGGACTGCACCGCTGCCGGGAGAGCGCAGGCACCAGAAATATGCCCGCCCCTCCTGCTTTGCCTGGCGGGCGGCATCGCTTGAGAAATAGTCCTGGGCTTCCTCGATACTCAGAAGAAAGACCCTGTCCTGCGTCTCGTTGCCCCCAGGGGTGCCATACTCGGGGTTATCGGCATTTACGAGCTTGGTAAGGGCAATCCGCCCCTCTTCATCCGCGCTGAAATGCGCGTTCAGAAAGTCGCCATTGAGATAGGCCCTGAGGGAACATGCCTCCCAAGTGGTATCTACGTACTCGTCGTCATAGGGGCGTCTCTCCAGTATATCCTGTGTTATGAGGAGCGCGCGACCGTTCTGAACGTCAAGGACCTGCCAGTAGGTATCCCCAAAATAGACCGTGTCGCCCACCGAAGGATTCTCAAGTGCCTCCTTTCCCATCGTTGGCCTGACGATGCCAAAGAAGAGCAGGAGCGCGGCGATTGCTATCACAAGCAGGCTCGCCGCAATCGAGCCGTACCTGATAGCTCGCTTGCGCCGCCGCACCCGCTGCTCTGCCCGCTCTCTTGCATGCTGCTGCCCTTCTCGGTACCAGGCACGCTCCTCCTCAAGAACCGCTCTGCTCAAGAAGTGTGTTGCCGTTGTGAACTCCAGTCCACATCTGAAGCAGGTCTCATCACTGCTGCGGTTCACTGCTCCGCAGGCACAAAACCAGAGGTCGGAGAAGCTGCCCGGGACAAGATGCGCGCGCATGCTCGTGTTGATTCGGTACATATCAAGCAGCTCCTCGTCGCCGAGGACTTCCTGCAGACTCTGTTGGGGAGGAATGCTCTCCCAGCGCGCTCGCCTCGGCGCCTCCCAGGAGGAACCGTCGTCGAAGAGGGCCTCACGCACGGTAAGGCACACGCTGCTGCTTCTTGCGTCCGGCAGCGGTATTGAGGTATCGCCCCCAAACTCATCCCCCTGCACAACCCGCAGATCGCGATACTGAAAGTTGCTGTTTTCCTGGAGCGGCCTGCCAGCTGCATCTTGGGCGCTTATCTCAATCGTAAGGGCGGACAGGGTACGGCTCGAGACGCTCTTGAACCGTGCCTGCGCGACGGGTGCCCCTGTCTGTGCGTCTTTGAGCAGGGTTGTTGCCAGTATCAGGACCGGGGAGCCGGTCAGGTAGAGCAGGGGGCCATCCATGATGAGCGTTTCCTTCTGGTATCGTCCGTCCGCTTGATACGACAGAATATACAGGAGAAGGCCCACCTGTGTCTGCCCGGCGGCCTGAGTGGTTGGTCGGTGCCGTCCGCGCGGCCTGAGTGGTTGGTCGGTGCCGTCCGCGTGCGTGTCAGGGCAAGTGGGGTGAGGGGTGTTGACAGGTGCCGCTTTCGCCGCGTGGACGATGATGGCATAATGACAGGGTGGACAAAACGGGGCGACCGTAAGACGGCGAAGCACAACCACGAAGGCCGCGCAGGCGGCACAGGGCAGAAGCCGCGCAGGCGGCGGAAAGAGGTGGCATTATGGCATCGTTTCCCGATCCTTTTGCGGGGAGCAATCCTCCTCAAATTTCCAAGGCAGACCTGATTCAGGCCGTACGGCTCGACATCGTCGGCGAGCTTGAGGCGATGTTTCTCTATGACGCCCACTCACAGGCCACCGACGATCCGGTTGCCAAGAAGGTTTTGGCCGACATCCGCGACGAGGAGCGCGAGCACTTTGGCGAGCTCGTCACGCTGCTGCGTTACCTTGCGCCCGACGAGTTTGGCCTGTTCCTCGAAGGACAGGGCGAGGTTGCCGAGATGATTGAGGAGTTGGGTCTGGAGTTTAAGTTGCCCGAACACGACTAGCAAGCGAGCGAGCTCGCAAAAATGCGTCTCGCACCGCACCGCACGACGCACCGCACGACGCACGACGCACGTCTCGCATCGCACCGCACGACGCACGTCGCATGACGCACCGCACCGCACGTCTCACCCTGCTACCGCGTTTCGACCCCTCGGAGGTCTGCATGGAACTCTCACCGGAAAAGGACTATGTCCTGAAGTCCATCCAATCGAATGATATTCACTTCATACGCTTCTGGTTTACCGACGTTTTGGGTTCGCTCAAATCCTTTGCGGTCACGCCCTCAGAAATCGACGGCGCCTTTGAGGAGGGGATGGGCTTTGACGGATCGTCCATCGAGGGCTTCTCACGTATCCAGGAAAGCGACATGCTGGCCTTTCCGGATGCGTCAACCTTCCAGACCTTGCCCTGGCGACCGAAGGAAAATGGCGTGGCCCGGATGTTTTGCGACGTGCGCACCCCTGATGGCGAGCCGTTTGAGGGCGATCCACGCTATGCCCTCAAGCGTATGCTGAAAAAGGCCTCCGACATGGGATTTACGATGAACGTCGGCCCCGAGCTGGAGTTTTTCTACTTCTCCGATCCCGCATCCACAAAGCCTCTGGATAACGGCGGCTATTTTGACCTGACGCCGCTTGATCTGGCCTCAGACATTCGTCGCGACACGGTGCTCAGTCTGGAGCATATGGGTATCCCCGTGGAGTATTCTCACCATGAGGTTGCTCCTTCGCAGCATGAGATTGACCTGCGTTATGACGACGCGCTCTCGATGGCCGACGCGGTGATGACCTATCGCCTCGTGGTCAAGGAGGTGGCGCTGCAGCATGGCGTCTACGCGACCTTCATGCCAAAGCCCATCTCGACAGAAAACGGCAACGGCATGCACGTGCATCAGAGCCTCTTTACCGAAAATGGCGAGAACGTCTTCTTCGACGCCGCCGACCCGCAGGGCTATAACCTCTCCGAGGTCGCGAAGAGCTACATTGCCGGCATTCTCAAATATGCGCCGGAATTCACCGCGGTTACCAACCAGTTCGTGAATTCCTACAAGCGCCTCGTTCCTGGCTTTGAGGCGCCGGTCTACATCACCTGGGCCCGGCGCAATCGCTCGGCGCTCGTGCGCGTTCCTCTCTACAAGCCTGGAAAGGAACTCGCGACGCGTATTGAGGTACGCAGCCCCGACCCTTCGTGCAACCCCTATCTGGCCTTTGCCGTCATGCTCGGCGCCGGCCTTGCAGGCATTGAGGAGAAGCTTGCACTGCCGGCAGAGTTTGTCTCAAATGCCTTTGCGCTTACGCCTGAGGAACTGACGAAGCAGGGCATTGGTACGCTGCCGTCCACTCTTGGCACAGCCATCGACCTCTTTGAGGGCTCTGAGTTGATGCGCGCCATCCTTGGCGAGCACATCCACAGCTATTTTGTGCGCAACAAGCGGGCGGAATGGGCGGAGTACAGCGCCTATGTGAGCGACTGGGAGCGCGAGCGCTATCTGTCGGTGCTCTGATGGGGGAGGGATGGCGATGAGGGCAGCAGTGGCCCGGGCGACAACCCCGGTCTTGGCCGCGGCTCTGGTTCCGGCGACGGCGCTGGCCTCGGCGGCCTCGGCGGCTCTGGCCTCGGCGGCGTGTGCGATGGCACCGCCGCCGGCCTCGGCCCCAGCCTTGGCTCTGGCCTCGGCGGCCCCGACGGCTCTGGCCTCGGCGGCCTCGGCGGCGATATGACGATTTTCTCAACGGCGCCCTGGCTTACCATCGTTGTCGGACACTATGGGGTCGGCAAGACCAATCTGTCCCTTAACATCGCCCGCGACCTGCGAAAATCCGGAGTCAGGGTCACGCTTGTCGATCTTGACATCGTCAACCCGTACTTTCGTTCGACCGATCACCGCGCCTTTGTGGAAGATCATGGCATCAAGTTGCTTGGGCCGGTGCATGGCGCCTCGAATCTTGATACGCCCTCGCTGCCGCCCGGTATCGACGAAGCCATCGAGGCGGCTGCGGAGGGGCATGCGGTCATCCTCGATGTCGGTGGCGACCCGGATGGCGCGCGCGCCCTGGGGCGATACGCCGCCCATATCGCCGCCCGCCCGTATCGCATGGTAAACGTTGTGAACTTCAGCCGTCCCGAGATGGCCTCGGTTGAGAACAATCTTGAGCTGCTCATTGCCACCGAGTTGACGAGCGGTCTGGCGAATACCGAGGTTTTGGGCAACACGCACCTCAAGGAGTTTACGACGGCTGAGGGCATCCTCTCCTCGGTTGGCGCAACGGTCGAATTCGCCCAGCGTGCGCGTCTGCCGCTGGCCGGCATTACCGCGCCGCGCCGGCTCGCCGCCTCTCTCACCAGCCTGCTCGCTGAGGACATCAGCATGTTTGGCATTCCGGTCTATCCGATCGACATCATCGTCGGCACTCCCTGGGAGCCTCTCGAACGATGAATGCGCAGCTGCCATGAGGCTCTCAAAATCACGTTACACGCGGGGGATGCAGTGTCCCAAGATGCTCTGGATGGACGAGCATCGCCGCGACGCCTTTGACGAGTCGCGTATGAACCAGGCGGTGCTCGATGCGGGCAGCCGCGTCGGCGATGTGGCGATGGGCTACTTTGGGGAGTTTGTCGAGGTACCCTTTGACGCTGAGGATATGCAGGGGATGCTTGAGCGTACCCAGGAACTTCTGGCGGCAAAAACCCCTGTTGTCTGTGAGGCGACCTTTTGCTTTAACGATAACCTCTGCATGGTCGACATCCTGCTTCGCGAGGAGGAAACCGGCGGCTATCATCTCGTCGAGGTCAAAAGCTCAACCTCGATGCGCCCCATCTACCTGCATGACATGGCGTTTCAGGCCTTCGTTCTTATCCACAGCGGGCTTGGCGTGCACAGCGTCTCGCTGCTGCATATCGACAACAGCTATACGCGCAACGGCGAGCTGGACCTTGACGGACTCTTTACCCTGGAAGATCACACTGACGAGGTAGCTGAGATGCTGCCCGAGGTCTCAAAGAACATCCTGCGGCTGAAGACGATTGCGAGCGGCGCAGAGGAGCCGGGCATGGGTATCGGCCGCTACTGCTACGACCCGTACGACTGCGGCTATACCGCCTGGTGTTGGCGGCACATCCCGCCCCACAGCGTTTTTGACATCCGGGGCTTTACGCGGGCGTCGGCCTTTAAGGCTTATCGCAAGGGCATTGTGACGTTTGACGATGTGCTCAAAGCCGGGCTGCTCAAGCCAGGGACTCGGCCCTACCTGCAGGTTGCAACCGAAGTCAACGACGCTTCCGCGCATCTGGATAGCGGGGCGATTCGAGCCTTTTTGAGCACCCTGCGCTATCCGCTGTACCTTCTGGATTTTGAGACCATCATGCCGGCCATTCCCCTGTGGGATGCCACGCGACCCTATCAGCAGATACCCTTCCAGTACTCCCTGCACATCCTTTCGGCTGCAAAAGGGGCGCCGGGGGCCGCTGCTCTCGAGCGCGGGGTTGCTGCTTCCGAGCCTGGGGTCGCTGCCTCCGAGCGCGGGGTCGCTGCCTCCGAGCGCGAGTTTGCTGCTTTCGAGCGCGAGTTTGAGCCCGAACCTGAGCCCGCGCCTGAGCCTGAGCCCGAGCCCGAACCTGAGCCCGAGCCCGAGCCCGAGCCCGAGCACCGCGCCTTCCTCGCACCCGAGGGCAGCGACCCCCGGCGCGCTCTGGCCTGCCGCCTCGTTGCCGACATACCTGCCGATGCCTGCACCGTGGCCTGGAACATGAGCTTTGAGCAGGCTCGTCTGCGCGAACTTGCGGCCTGCTTTGAGGATCTTGCCCCCCATCTGGAGGCCATCGCCAACGGCATGGTCGACCTGATGGAGCCCTTTGCCTCCGGCGCGTATTACGAGCGGGGATTTGAGGGTTCCTACTCCATCAAGCAGGTGCTCCCCGTGCTCTGTGGAGGCGACCCTGAACTCGACTATCAGGCGCTCGACCTCATCTGTGATGGAGCCAGCGCCTCTGCGAGTTTTGAAACCCTGCATCTGCGCCCGCCCGCCGAGCGCGAACGCATCCGTGCCGCGCTTCTGGCCTACTGTCGCCTCGACACGCTGGCGATGGTGCGCATTCTCGAGCGCCTGTATGAGTTGACTGCGCGCAAGGGGAGCGGGAGCTGACAAAACAAAAAGCCGGATGAGCTGCCCCCAGGCCCCTGTGCTCCCCAGGACCTTGCGGTTCCCCATGACCTTGTGGTTCCCAGAGCCTTGCGGTTCCCATGACTCTCGCGATTCCCACGGCCCCTGCATTTCTCGCCCGCCCTTGTCACCTCGCCAACGAGCACGTAGACTGCCATCATGTTCAAGAACCTTAAAATACAGTTCAAGATCAGCGTACTGCTCATCGTGTTGCTCGTGGTGTCAGTCGCGCTCAACGTCGCCTGGAGCAGCAATTCGCAGATACGACAGGCAGAGCGGGAGATGCTTGAGAAAACCCAGATACTCGATCAGGAGATGCGGGCGGTCTGGGACTTCATCGACATAAATCAGCACCGTATCGATACCGATTCAGATGGCGAGTACAACTTTAAGAACATCTATTGCGCCATCGCGGGCAAGAGCGTCGCAAAACTCTTCATGCAGCAAAACGATTACGAGATACGCTATGTGAGTTTTACGCCTCGTTACAGCAACGCCTACCCCGACGAGTTTGAGGCCCTCGCCCTGACCGAGTTCGACAGCGGAGCCGACATCGACGAATACTATGGGATTACCACATTCAATGAGCGCGATGTCTTCCGGTACGCCTCGCCGATCCGCATCAAGGCGTCCTGCCTCTCCTGTCATGGCGAGCCTGCCGGCGAGCTCGATGTCACCGGTCATGTCAAAGAGGGTCTTGAGATTGGTGACCTTGCCGGCGCGATGAGCGTAATCATGCCCATCGACCTGTATATGGAAAACATCAACGCCAACATCCTGCAGCAGTCGATCTCCTTCTTTCTCATATCGGCGGCGACCATCGCCATCGTCTATCTGGGAATCTCCCTGGTGGTGACGCGCCCCCTGCGCCGCATGGAGCGGGCCATCGAGCAGATGGAATCCGGTAATCTCAACATAGATTTTGACGAGACTGGTTCATCCGGCGAGATACGCGAGCTGGAACGCAAGTTCCAATCCATGGCGCAGCAACTCCAGGGCCTTTACAACAATCTGGAGGGCGAGGTGGAGGAGCGTACCCACCAGCTGGCGGAGGCGAACAGGGTGCTTGATGAGCAGCGCATGAACCTTGAGCGGGCCAACGAGATGCTCAAGGACGAGAGCCGCTACAAATCGGATTTTCTTGCCACCATGAGCCACGAGTTTCGTACGCCGCTCACGGCCATCCTCGCGATTGCCGATCTCTGGGAGCACTCCGGGCGCTTCATGAGCGAGCGTGATCTTGATACCATCAGGGAACTGAAGGAAAACGGCAGCATCCTTCTCAACATGGTCAACAACATTCTTGAAGTCGCCCGCATCGACGCCGGCAGGGTTGAGATGAACTATGAGCTTGTCGATCTGGTCGACCTTATCAGCGTGGTGGAGAGCGTCACGCGCCCTCTGGCCGAGCGTCGGGACATCAGCTTCGTCACCACGGTTGCTCCCGAGGTTCCTCTCATCCGGGCCGACTGGGAAAAGCTCAGGCGCATCGTTGAGAACCTTGCCTCAAACGCAATCAAGTTCACCAAACGCGGTGGAGAGGTGAGCATCAACGTGCGCTACGAGGAAGGTGCTGAGGCTGGCGACGAGGGCTGGATTGTCCTTGCGGTCAGCGACACGGGGATTGGCATCAGGGCCGAGGAGATCTCCCTTGTGTTTGAGAAGTTTGTGCAGCTTGATAAATCTGCATTCCGTCGTTACAACGGCTCTGGCCTTGGGCTTACTGTTGTCAAGGATCTCGCCGAGGCGCACCAGGGCACCATCGAAGTCACAAGCGAGCCCAAGCGTGGCTCGACCTTCACCGTGCGCATACCAGTGAGCAACGCGCCTGATGATGAAGGCGACGCTGCCGGGAGCGGCGCACTTGGCGCGGTAGGCGCATCCGACACGCGATCCGGCGCTGCGGCCGACAAGGCACCCCAGCACTCGGCGCTGCAGACAGGGAAGGAGGAGGCGCTTTATGAAGATAATGCTTGCTGATGACGAAGCCAGTATGCGTAGAATCGTCCAGCTGATTGTGGAGGACGGCGGCTACGAGTTCTGTGCCGCAAACGACGGGGCCGAGGTTCTCACCGTCATCGAAAACGAGCATCCCGACCTGCTCCTTCTCGATGTCATGATGCCGCGCATGGACGGCTTTCACGTCTGCAGCCACCTCCGCGAACAGGGTTTGCGCATCCCCATCATCTTCCTCTCGGCCAAAGGCGACATCGTGGATAAGGGCGTGGGCTTTTCCGCCGGAGGCGATGATTATCTGGTAAAACCTTTCAGCCCCGAGGAATTGCTCATGCGCATCCGGGCGCACCTGCGCCAGTTTGAGCGCGTCTTTGAGCAGACGATGCAATCCATCCATGAAGGTAGTCTGGAGATCGATCTGCGCCGCCACCGGGTACTGCGCGACGGAAAGAACGTCCCCTTCACGCCCAAGGAGTTTCAGGTGCTCGCGTATCTCGCGCAGCATAAAAACGAGATTGTCACCCGCGAAGAGCTTACCCGGGAGGTCTGGGGTGACGACTTTACCGGAGAGGTCTCCAGCATCGCCGTCTTCATCCGCAAGATTCGGGAGAAGATCGAAGACGACCCCTCTCATCCCCGCCTTCTGCGCACCACGCGCAGTGTGGGCTACCTCTTCGGATTGGAATAGTTAGATTACCCAGACTTATGCTATCCTTCTTTAAGAAATCTTTAACAAACCTTTAAGCCCCACCAATTCCCTTCCTGCAAGCTACCTGATAGGGTAAGACTATCGTTTAAGTGGTCTTGGCAGGAGCGTTTTGGAGGCAATTGAGACCCCCAGAAAAGCTCCTCCAGGGCGTCTGCCACGGTGAGGAGAAGGAGGAAGAAAGATGTGTAGTGATACCTGTTGTGACCCATCAAGCATACGAATAGCCATCTGCAAGTGCCCAGCCTGCGGGGCAGACCTTGTGGCGGGAGTCAACAAGTGCGCCCTGTGCGGATACGTGGGGGATGCTGGCGCGGGCTCTTCATCCGGGGCTTCCGCCTGTTCGGATAGCGCCTCTGAGGCAGCATGAGAGCAGAAAGGGGCACGTCATGAGTACAATTCTGACCGAAGCGAGCACACAGCGGGCAGAGGTATCCCGTCGCAGTTTTGTCAAATGGAGCACCTTGGCGGCCGGCAGCCTCGCGATTTCGAGTGGGCTTGTAGCCTGCAGCAATGCCGGTGATACAGATGTCGGTGGCAACGGGCAGACCGCGCAGGCAGGCGTCTGGAAGACCGCTCCGTGCATGAACAATTGTTCATGTGGATCCTCGCGCTGCCTACTCAAGGCATGGGTTGAGGATGGGGTACCCACAAGGCTGATTACTGACCAGGGCCAGTATGATGAAGACAGCTTTGAATATTTGCAAAAGCGTGCCTGCGCCCGCGGGCGGGCTCAGATCAGCAACACCCTTTCGGCCGACCGTGTGAAATATCCCATGAAGCGGAAGGGCTGGTCGCCCGACGCCCCCAATGGCGAGATGCGTGGTAAAGATGAATGGGAGCGTATCAGCTGGGACGAGGCGATGGAGATACTCGCCTCGGAGACGAAAAAAGTGCTCGACGCATACGGCACACGGGGCATTCTCACCACAGGGTATTCCGACATAGGGGACACCTATTACGACCAGATGGAAAGTCTGCTCAATCATCTGGGTGGCGCCCTGCATCACGATTGGGGGACGGTATCGCTTGGTAGCTGGCCGCTTGTGGAGCTCTTCATGACCGGAGGCCTCTTTGACGCGCCCGACTATCTGGCTTTGCAGCTCTCTGACCTGCACTTCTATTTTGGCTGCAACTGGCAGGCCAACAAGAGCGGCAACACCACCTACCAACTTGCTCACGCTCGCGAAAACGGCGCGAAAATCATTATCGTCGATCCCTGGCTCAATCAGACTGCCCAGGGCGTCGCCGACGAGTGGGTGCCTATTCGTCCGGGAACCGACACAGCCTTTGTGCTCGGCATGGCCTATCATCAGATTGCCAACGACCTGCACGATCAGGCCTATCTCGATACCTACTGTGTGGGCTTTGATGCCGACCATATGCCCGAAGGCGCCCCCAGGGAAGAGAACTTCAAAGACTACGTGCTTGGCACCCACGACGGTGAGCCCAAGACCCCTGAATGGGCGGCTGCCATAAGCGGTGTTCCCGCCGCGACCATCAGACGGCTGGCCGAGGAAGTGGCGGCTACGGAGAAAATCGCCTTCTTCGCAGGTCAATCTACGACGAAGATCCCTGCTGGCGAGATGTTCGGGCAGGTATTTTATACTTTCGCATTTATGAATGGCAGCCCCGGTGGGCCTGGCAGCTATGCCTCCTGGGTCGGACTGCATGAGGGCATGTCCACGATCCCCTCCGTCAAATCAGGAGACTCATCCAACGGTAAGGGACTCAACCCCACAAATCCGCTCACGCCTCCCGGTCTGGTCACATCGCCCAACTGGGCTGAGATCACTGATTGGGATTCCTGGGACAAGATTGAGTTCTCCGAATGCTGGGTTTCCTGCCTGGCAGGCGAATACGGGCGCGATGTATGGCCGGGAGGCAAGAAGCCGCTCGACATCCATATGATCTACACCGGTGGCTATCAAAACGCGCTTAACTCGCTTCCCAATACCCTGAAAGCCATCGAATTCTTCCGCACGGTCGATTTCGTCGTGGGTATGAACCCCTATTTCTGCCCCTCCGTGCGCTATGCGGACCTCGTGCTCCCCATCGCCACCTGGTGGGAGAAAGGCGAGTTAGCGTGGACGAATAATTCCGATGTCGTCTATTGGGCGGATCGTATCATCGAGCCGCTCTACGAATCGCGGACTGAGGCCCAGGTTACCGCTGAGCTGGCAGAGGCTTTGGGCCTGGATGTGTCAAAGGTCGTGACAATGAGTCCGGCCGAGCAGACCTATTACTCGCTTTCCGGCGCCGCATATGCCACGGACACCGCGGGCAGCTTCTCTCCGCTGCTGACCATCACGCAGGAGGATATAGATGCCTTGGGGGTAGAGGGGACGCCTCAGGAAGGCGTCATGACGCTTTCCGAGTTTAAGGAGAAGGGCTTTTACAAGCCCAGGCGTGCCAGGGATGATGCTCTGACCTACATTCCTCAGGCGGCGTTTATAGCCGATCCAGGCGGATCGCCGGCGGCGACAGGTTCAGGCAAGTTCGAGATATACTGCCCCACGCTGTCGGCGGTGGTCAACGGTTACGGATTTTCCGTCATCGCACCCATTGGCAAATGGCAGTTCACGCCCGATCAGGGCGAGGGCTCCCAGACTGAGGAGTATCCGCTGCTGTTGTGGACGCCCCATTCCCTGCGTCGGATGCATACGGTCAACGACTCGGTCACTTCGCTTCGCGAGGCCTTTCCGCAGGAGTGTTTCATGAGTACGGTGGATGCTGAGGCCCGTGGCATCAAGAACGGCGATCTCGTGCTGATGACGAGCCCGCATGGCAAGGTGCTCCGCCCGGCGAAGGTCATGCCAACGGTCGTCCCAGGTGCGGTAGCCCTGCAGGATGGCGCCTGGACGCTTATCGATGAGGCCACCGGCATAGATATTGCCGGCAATCCCAACATCTTGCAGGCACCGGCTGCCTCTGGCCAGGGGTCGCAGTCGTGGACCGGTACCATCTGTCAGGTTGAGAAGTACACAGGCGACATCAAGCTGGAGCCGGACAAGAGGCGAGCCCTCGTCCTGCCCAGGGGCATAGAGTAGGAGGGACGCGAGATGGCTCAATATGGATTCTATTTCGACTCCGATAAATGCACCGGTTGCAAAACCTGCCAGGTTGCCTGCAAGGAGACTTATGGCCTTCCCGTCGACACCCTCTGGCGCAAGGTTCTCAACTACCAAAATGGCTCCTGGACACTCGATGAGGCAACCGGGATATACGAACCCGACAATATCTTTGGCTACTTTATCTCCATGGCCTGCAACCATTGTGCCGCGCCCGCCTGCGTTGCCTCCTGCCCGGTGGCGGCGATTGAGAAGAATGGCGATACCGGCATCGTGAGCATCGATGCGGAACTCTGCATCGGCTGCGGCTCCTGTCTCAGCGCGTGTCCCTATGACGCTCCGAGTCTGTGGGAGGCCCGTGGCATCTACACCAAATGTGATATGTGCTCGGCGCTTATCGCCGAGGGCGATAAGCCGCTGTGCGTCTCTGGCTGTCTGATGCGAGCGCTGGACTTTGGCGAGCTCGAAGAGCTCAAGAGCCTATATGGCGAAGGCGACGTTGAAATCGAGCCGCTTCCCGCAGACTCGACCGGCCCTTCAGTCGTACTTGCCCCTCATCGCAGGGCGCAAAAGACCGGGGAGGGTACCGGCCAACTCGTTAATCTGCCCGAAGAGTTCTGATGCCAAGAGAAAGGGGAGGGGGTCTTTCGCCTGTCGCTGGACAGACGCAGCCATTCGATGACGGGCAAGCGCAGCTGCTCGACCATGGACAAGCGCAGCTGCTCGATGCTGCCGCTGTGACCTTTGCCGCCCTGGGCATGCTCCTGTATCAGGAGCCGGACGAAGCGCGGATAGGGCATCTGCTGGAGGAAGGCTTCTTTGCGGCCATTCCCTTTGCCGACGACGAGCCGCAGGTTGCCGAGGGCATTGCACTGCTTGACGCCTGGACGCGGGAGGCTGCCAGCCGTGAGCTCGCCGATGTGGTTGCGGAGCTTGGGCGCGAGTGGCTGCGGCTTCTGGTCGGTTATGGAGAACCTGAGGCCCCGCCCTGGGCCACCTGGTATTTTGAGAAGGATCCCGTAATCTTTGGCTCAAAGACGCTGGAGGTGCGTCAGTGGTATGCGCGTTATGGCCTGGAGCTGGAGCGCAAGTACCATGAGCCCGACGATCATCTGGGCCTTATGCTGCAATTCCTTGCTCTGCTCATCTCAAGGGAGAGCGAGGCCCAGGTGGCCGGTGAGGCGCAGACTGCCAAACGATACCAGCAGGAACAGCGGGACTTTCTGGAGCAGAATATCCTTCCCTGGCTTCCCAACTGGCAGGCGCGCGTTGCCGAGAAGGCCAAAATTTCCTTCTATCGCGGCCTTGCCCTTCTGATAGGCGGGGCGCTGCGAACCTTCTCGCTGCGACTTTGTTGAGGAGAGGGAGTGTACCGGGATATGCGCCTGCCAAGGGAGTCTATTCAGGTATGGGTCCGTTAGGGGAATGTATCGAGATATGAACCTGCTGCTGACTTTAGCGCTCACACCTCTGGCGGCCTTTGCGCTGCGACGCCCCCTGCAGCGGTGGCCCTGGCTCTTCTACGCTGCCGCGACACTCGCCGTGGGAATCGGCCTGTATGCCCTGTTTGCTTCCCACCCGAGTGCGCTGCTGCGCTCATACGCGTCTTTTATCCAACGGGGGCAGGTCGCCGTGGCGCTATTTGCACTGGTGATGTATATCGGCGTGTTCGGCGAGAACTCGCGAATGCGGGGTGCTCTGATGCCGATACGGGCGGAGTTGTCACTGCTCGCCAGTATCTTTATCTGCGGCCACTTTATACCCTATCTGCTCCATTATCTGCAAATGGCTGCGAACCTCATGACCCTGAAGCCCGGCGTGCTGGCCTCGCTGCTGATTGCCGTTATTTTATTAGTGCTATTAGCATTTTTAGCGCTCACCTCTCTGAGTGGCGTGAAGCGCCTTTTGAGTCCTGAGTGGTGGAGGCGCATCCAGCTGCTCGCCTATCCCTTCTTTGCCCTTATCTATCTCCATCTGCTGGGTTCTTTTCTGCCGTCCGCTCTGAAGGGAACCCCTCAGGCTCTTCTCGCGCTGGCGACGTACACGGCCCTGTTCGCCGGCTACCTCATCCTTCGCATTTGCAGGTACCGCCATCACCCCATTCGCACCCGATAGATGAGAGCGACCTGTCCAAACGTGCCATTAAGGCTGATTTGATGGATGATTTAAGCGATGAACAAAGCACCTTCCTTGACAGCCTCAACTCGCTTTACCTTGAGAGTCGATACCCTGAGTACAAAAAAGAAATCGCCGAGACGCTTACGCAGGAAAGATGCAAAAAGTTCCTCAAGGATACGGAGGCACTGTTGTGTTGGATAAAGACGAAGTAATACGCACGGTTGCCGTGTTGCCTGGCGCTACCAGCGGTGAGCGCGCGAAGGTGCGTGCAACCGCTAAGCGCAACCGTTAAGCCAGCCCAGACCGCCGAACCCTCAACAATTGCCCAAAAACATGAGAGACTGTTCGGACACGCTTTTGGGGCTGGGTGCACGCGTTGCGCCCGCCAGTGGGAGATCAGTGAGGGAGTATCCGTATGGCACGGGTCATCGTGGATAAGTATTTCTGCAAGGGCTGCGGGCTGTGCGTTGATGCCTGCCCGAAGCAGATCATGGCCCTGAACAACGAGGAAATCAGTCAGAAGGGTTACCATCCGGCTCATTGTATCGATCAGGCGGCCTGTATCGGCTGTCTGAGTTGTGCCCTGATGTGCCCCGATGTGGCCATTACGATAGAGCGCTAGGGAGAGGCGCCTGTTCGTTCATGGGCTGAGGCGTACTGTGACCAAGCGCAGCGAGGCGTGCTGTGGTGGGGCGAGGCGTGGCACACCATGAATGTGTTGGCCCCCTGGAGAGAGGTGAGTTGCGTTTATGGGTGAGAAAGTCCTCATGAAGGGAAACGAAGCGCTGGCAGAAGCCGCCATCCGCGCCGGCTGCCGCTTTTTCTTCGGCTATCCCATCACCCCCCAGACCGAGCTGGCCGCCTACATGGCCAAGCGCATGCCCAGGGAGGGCGGCGTCTATCTGCAGGCCGAGAGCGAGGTTGCGGCCATCAACATGGTCTACGGTGCCTCGGCAGCCGGCGCCCGCGTCATGACCTCCTCCTCCTCGCCGGGCATCAGTCTCAAGCAGGAGGGCATCTCCTATATGATCGGTGCCGACCTGCCCGGTCTCATCGTCAATGTCCAGCGTGGAGGCCCCGGTCTTGGCGGCATTCAGCCGAGCCAGGCCGACTACTGGCAGGCGACGCGTGCGGTGGGTCATGGTGACGGCCACATCATCGTGCTGGCCCCCTCCACCGTTCAGGAGATGGCCGACCTCGCGGCGCTGGCCTTCGATCTTGGCGACCGCTATCGTACGCCGGTGATGATTCTGGCTGATGGCCTGCTCGGCCAGATGATGGAGCCGGTTGCGCTGCCCGAGCCCACCGATCCTGCCGCGCTGCCCGCCAAGCCCTGGGCGCTCACCGGGCACCATAACGAGCGTACGCACAATATAGCAAACTCTCTGCAGCTGGTGGCTCAAAATCTCGAGGACACCATCATCGAGCGCTGGGAGCGCTACCGTGCCATCGAGGCCGCCGAGCAACGCGCCGAGACCTATCTCACCGAAGATGCCGAGATTCTCGTTGTCGCCTATGGGGCCGTGGCGCGTATCGCCCGCAGCGCCATCAACAAGGCGCGCGGCGAGGGAATCAAGGTCGGCCTTATCCGCCCCATCACGCTCTGGCCCTTTCCAAAAGCAATCATCGAGGCAAGCGTTGCCACGACGAAGGCCTACCTCGTGAGCGAGTTTTCGATGGGCCAGATGGTCGACGACGTGCGCCTCGTGGTCAATGGCCGGGCGCCCGTGAACTTCTTCTCGCACACCGGCGGCGTTGTTCAGACCCCCGAGGAACTGTTCGTTGCCCTGCGTCGCATCGCGGATGGCGGGCAGATTGATCTCGTGCCCTTTCAAAGCAAGCTGAAGTAGTTGGAGGAAAACGTGATGAAGGCAAACGCGACAACTCCAAACGCGGTCGCTGCAACAACCAACACCACCGCGACCGCCGCCCCCACCGCGGCGACCACCCCCGCGACCGCCGCAGCGACTGCCGCCCCCGCGACCGCCGCGGCGACTGCCGCCCCCACGGCGACCCCCACCCCCACGGGAGCCACCCCCGCCCCCCTCTTTACCCGCACCCCGGCCCTCACCGACGCCATCACCAACTACTGCCCGGGCTGCTCGCATGGCATCGTCCAGCGGCTGGTTGCCGAGGTCATAGACGAGCTGGGCGTCCTCGGCTCGGCCATCGGGGTCTGCCCGGTGGGCTGTAGTGTCTGCGCCTATGATTTCTACTCCTGCGATATGGCGCAGGCTGCCCACGGCCGCGCACCGGCGGTCGCCACCGGCATCAAGCGCGTCCATCCCCAAAATGTCGTCTTCACCTACCAGGGCGATGGCGACCTCGCGTCCATCGGTACGGCTGAGACCGTGCATGCCGCAACGCGTGGGGAGAAGATTACCGTCATCTTTATCAACAATGCCATCTATGGCATGACCGGCGGACAGATGGCCCCCACGAGTCTGCCGGGGCAGATTACGCAGACGAGCCCGTACGGCCGCGATGTTGAGGACGCGGGCTATCCGATTCGCGTCTGCGAGATGCTCGCCACGCTTGACGGTGTGGCCCTGGCGCAACGGGTGACGGTGGACAGCCCCAAGAACGTCCGCGCTGCGAAAAAGGCCATCAAAAAGGCCTTTGAATACCAGATTGAGGATCTGGGCTTTACCATTATCGAGATCGTGTCGACCTGCCCGACCAACTGGGGTAAGACGCCGGCTGCGGCCTTTGAGTGGCTGCGTGAGAACATGCTGCCGTATTATCCGCTCGGCGTATACCGCGACATCAAGGCCGCACCTGCGACGGCTGGCGTGGAGAAGGCCGCGCCTGCGACGGCGCCCACGACGAAGGCTGCGACGCCCGCCGCACCTGCGGCAGCAGCAGCAGCGCAGGAGGCCAGGTCATGAGCAAAAATCTCAACATCATGCTCGCCGGCTTTGGTGGCCAGGGCATCCTCTTTGCCGGCAAGATTATCGCGCAGGCCGGCATGATCGACGGCCGCGAAATATCCTGGCTGCCCTCCTACGGCCCCGAGATGCGCGGCGGCACCGCCAACTGCAGCGTCTGCCTCTCCGACGAGCCCATCGGTTCGCCGCTTGTCACCGCGCCCGACGCGCTTATTGCCATGAACCTGCCCTCCTATGAACGCTTCATCGCCGATGTGGTGCCCGGCGGTGTAGTTATCGTCGATTCCACGATGGTGGGTACCTGTACGATGCGCGGAGACATCGAGTATTACACCGTGCCGGCCACGCAGCTTGCCGAGGACAACGGACTTAAAGGCCTTGCCAACGTCATTCTCGTGGGCAAACTGCTCGCGGCGACGGGCTTTGCCACCAGGGAGTCCTGCGAGAAGGCCATCGACAAGAGCGTGCCCGCAAAACATGCCGACCTCGCCGAACCCAATAAACGCGCCCTGGCAATCGGGCAGGCATGGACCGCCTCTGAGTGCTGATACCGGAGAAGAACCCCCCGGTCTTCTCCAGGCCAGCTACTCCAGGCCAGCTACTTTCCCGTGCCTTTCTTTTCGCATAACGTATATTAAAAAACCCGCATTCTTAATAATGAGATTTCCATAACTATGGTATTCTTGCCTCTGAGGCACGTCACGACGAGAACGGCCTGGAGGTCGATGCTGTCATTCTCTCATTCGGATGCCGGAAACCCAGCGGCTTTCTCTATATACGTGACTCTATGCGTTTGCAGCACTCCTGCCTGCCACACGACCAAAGTGTAGGCCGCCGCTGAGAGATGTGCCGGAACCGGGATAATAGAGCCCGTACCAGCCACCGGAGTTCATACCGCCTGCATAAAGATGCGGAATCGGCTTACCGGTAAGATCGTATACCTGTGCGTTGCTATCAATTTTCAGACCGCCTAATGACCCGAGATTTGCAGAAACATTCAGATGGGCATAAAAGGGTGGCTTGTCGAGTTTGATGAGCTGCGTATTGCGTCCAAACTCCAAGTCGGCACCATGTTTCTCAACGTTCTCATTCCAAAGTGTCATAGTATTGACAAAGTTTGTAGCAGATATCCCGAGGGCCTCAGCCAATGCTTCATAGGTGTCCGCTTTGATCAAGATGCCATCGGTCACGGCCGCATCTACGTCCGCTGCCCAAGGGCCAACACCTTGCTCCACCATGTTTTGGTCAAGGATCATCCAGGTGGGTCCGTCAAGCTGCGTCATCTGCTGAAAAATCGCCCGATACTGATATGCGTAGGTGGCATCTTCACACACAAAGCGCTTGCCTGACGCATTGATGGTGACGCAGGGCAACTGTGGAAGTGAGTTGTCGGTGGCCTGTCCGGTGGCCAGGTCGAAATCAATCGTTCCGCCCACTGTGGCTAGAGCAGCACCAATCTCAAGCCCCATGCGGATACCATCCCCGCTGGCGAATTCTGAGATCATGGACTGCTGGGTGGTAAGATCCCAGTACTGCTGTTGGTTAAGAGCCTTGGCGAGTTCCAGGTTGCGATCGATACCTCCCAACGCAAGAATGACCCCTTTGTTTGCCTTGACGCGTTGCTCTGCTCCCCCAACTGAGACAATGATGCCGGAAACACCGTTTTCAGCGTCGTATACAAGATGTAAGACTTCGCTTGAGAACTCAAATGTCGCGCCCAGACGCTGCGCCTCTGCGTACTCGGCGTCCGTGAGTACGCCGCCCTGTCCGATGCCACCACCGCCCTCATAGACGTGGATTCGGTCAGCGTGGAGTTCTTCGGCATAGGGCACATGGCAGTTGCCGTAGACTTTGACGAAATTGATGCCGATGGCGGAAAGCCACTCTACATCTTCAGGTACGCCGGTACAAAGCGACCGTATCAGCTCCTCGTCTCCTATTCCCTCAGCCTGTTTGAGGTAGCACTCAGCATGTCTGTCAGGCGTGTCATCCGAAAAGGAGGTGAATTCCTTTTGCCATCTGGTGCCAGCCGCCTGTATGACGCCACCGGATAAGGCAGTCGTACCACCGGGCTTGGAATCCTTTTCAAATACGAGCACTGATGCTCCGGCTTCAGCCGATGAACAGGCTGCTGCGAGGCCTGTGCCGCCGGCTCCACAGATAACGACATCGGCTTCTCTGTCCCAGTTTGCTGCAGTTGGCGTTGCATCGGTAGAGCCCTTACCCGCCTCCGAACAACCCACCAAGGCACCCAGTGCCAACCCAGCAGCACCTATGACCGAGCTTTTGAGAAATGTCTTACGTGAGATTTCTGACATATCCATACCCTCCCAAAATCCGTGTTACTTCGGATAACCCAATCCGACTCACACCTTATCATGCGGGTAGAAAAGCTTACACCCTCGCATCGCTGATGCGATTTTCAATTACTTTGCTTTGAGATACCATGAGGCATGGAGAAGATAAAAGTTCATGATGCATAACAGGTTCAAAATGCTCTTTGAAGGCTTCGCGAGGCAGCTGCGCGAAGACAGCTTTGCCTGCTTGTCATTCAGTGCGTTGCTGGTTTGGATGTTTCTGCTGTTTTGGAGCGATACTCTGGCGACAGGCGCGTGGGTCACGGGGTTGAATCTTCTTCAGGCGCGTTCGCTCTGGCTTGGTTCTGAAGCGGTCGTTCTGGGAGTGACATTTGTGCTGGTGGTGACAGGCCGCCTTCGTGCCGATCATGACAGGAGCCTTGTCGCAACGTCGTCAGCCATCATGTTTTTAGGCACCTCGATCTTTTTGTACAGCACGGTAATCGAAAGTCCTGTCTCGATTCTCATCATCGGAGTCATTACCTGTGGAGTGGCAAGTGCCGGCCTTTTGTACCGCTCCGGTCTACACCTGTCGCAGAAAGGCCCGAAACGCCTGCTTCTCAATGTGGCGCTTGCCTTACTGTTGGCCTCATGCCTGGACAGCATCATCCTTTTATTACCGGAGATCCTGCGCTATCTTCTGGCAAATCTCATGCCGGTGCTGGTCGGATTGTTTCTGCTTGTCTCATTGAAGCGTCTGCCAGGTGAGAGGGGCGATACGGCGTCTGCTGATAGGGTAAAGGGCTCGTCGGCATCAAGGAGAGCGATGTTGATACGTGTGGTACTGTTGCCGTTGATCGTTGGCCTTTCCTATGGTCTGATGCAACGGCTTGCCACTGAGACTGCATATCCTGTGGTCGCAGACAGCGGCCTTAATGCGCTCGCCATCTTTATTTCAGCGATACTGATCTTCGTGTTGGCCACGTTCTTCGAGTCAGCCGGACTTATTAAAGCAATCTGTTTTGTCACGATACCTGTGATAGGCATCGCATACGTGCTACTCCCGCTCCTCCCCACATCCTACATGGCCGCTCAGTCGATCTGCATCATCGGCTTCAATAGCTTCTATTTTATGGTCTGGGCTCTCTGGTCTGGTCATCAGAAAGGCATGGTTCTGGAAAGGCGCTTTTTGCTGGGGCTGTTCGTGTTGGTGTTGGCCGAGTCTTTGGGCTCTGTCATAGGTGATCGCACACTGGCCTTTGTTACGCATTCCTCCCAAACTCCGACCATCATCTCCCTGATAGTGGTCTATCTGCTGTTGATGGCAGGGTTTTTCTCCTTCGATCGTACCTTTGTAGCTGGCACTTCGATCGATCTTGATGATAATATCGATGAGGTGCTGCTTCGCCCAGAGCCTGTGGTCGGAAGCTTGGAGAGCATCATCAAAAGATATGGCCTGTCGGCGCGCGAGGCGGATGTCTTTCGACTCCTGGCTCGCGGCCGCAACCGCACGAACATCTCCAAGACACTCTTTATCTCCGACAACACCACCCGTACTCATATGCGCAATATCTATCGTAAGCTCGGGGTGCACTCCCAGCAAGTTTTACTTGACCTGCTGGATAGTGAACAGGCGCAGGAGCGCAAGACATGACTTGCAGCACCCTACGCCCTGGAGCGCCCCGGCGTCTTGCAGCATCCTACGCCTCGGAGCGCCCCTACACCCTGCAACACCCCTACACCCTGCAACACCCCTGCGCCCTGGAGCAAAACGTCTCAGAAGGCGGTCTCTGCCAAAGCGTTGGTGGCTGCACTTTTGCCGAACACCAATGTGGACAGTATGCCCGTGCCGGTACCGGGATAATATGACCCCATAAAGCCGCCGGCGACCTGACCGGCTGCGTACAGATGCGGGATAGGATTTCCGGATGTATCCAGAACTTGCGCCTTGGTGTTGATCTTTAAACCCCCCAAAGCGCCGAGACTGTAATCATAGCTCCTGGTGGCATAGAACGGTGCGGTATCAATCGTCTCAAGGCCACATGCACGGGTTGGAAACTGACTGTCACTCCCCGTTGTAGACATATCGGCATTCCAGATATCAATCGCTCGCTTGAGGTTTTGTGGAAGGACGCCCACCTGGGTAGCCAGATCCTCTATCGTATCTGCCTTGAAAACCGTGCCATCCGCGATTTCGGCAGAAAAATCATCACTCATCGGGCTTACGCCTCCAACGACAGCACCGGTGAGCGCTGCGGCTTTGGCGTCGAACACGCCCCATGCGATATGATCTTCCTGAGCAAAGATGGCTCGGAGCACCCAGGCGTAGTGGTCAGATTCGCTGACAAAGCGATGGCCGTATTTGTTAACGATGATGCCGGGAACTTCGGGAACCTGAGGAAGTGTGGGTGTGCCACCGATATTGTTGGATAATCCAATGAAGCCGCCCATGCCTGCGAGATCCGCTCCGAGTGCCATACCCATGCGCAATCCGTCGCCGATGTTCGTGGCCACCGTGAGGGCGCGGCCATCCCTGAGCGTCTGCACCATGTGCAGATTAAAGGACTTGGCAAACTCCTCGCTTCTATCATAGCTGCAGGTAGCCAGGATCACGGCCCGAGTGCCTTTGTACCTGCTCCCATCTTCCGCTTCCACACCGATGACGGTGCCCTCGGCGTTGGTAATGAGTCTGATGCCGCGCGTATTGTAGACAAACTCGACCGCCGCCGCCTCTGCCGCCCGCATGAGAGCGGCCACATGTGCCTGGCCATACATCAGGTCGTTTGTGTCAGTACCAGCCAGATGAATGCGGGGTTTTTGCACTTCGGGATTCACATTGGGAATGAATCCATTGCCGTATACCACCTCGTATTTGATGCCGAGTCCTTTCATGAATTCGATACATCCAGGTGCCTCAGCTGTGGCAAAGCGGATCAAATCCTCGTCCAGCTGACCTTCACCACACTGTAGATAGAACTCGGCGTGCTTCTCCGGAGTATCATCGTCTGTGTCAGAAAACGCCTTCTGTTCCTCTGTACCCGCCGCCTGTATGACGCCTGAGGAATTGATTGTGTTGCCACCGACAGCCGATGTCGCCTCAAGTACAACAACCGATGCTCCACCCTGAGCAGCGACAATCGACGCTGTGAGTCCTGCTCCGCCAGCGCCGATGATGAGGATGTCAGCCTCCCTGTCAAAAGCAATCTCCTCCGGCGCTGTCTGGGTCTGCCCTCCACCTGCCGGCGTACAGCCGGCCATTCCAAGGGCTGCAGCGCCTGCCAGGGCAACGCCGGCACCTGCAACGAAGTCTCTACGCGAGAATCCTCTTTCCATTGTTTCTCCATTCCTCAGTGGGTTTTCATAATCGAACATGAGGAAGTGTAGGAGACCGATGGATCAAGCCATCGCATGGCTGATGTGAAAATGTCAAAACGGGGAGATGGCCTCATGGTTTTCGCTGTGTCAGGCGCGTATTGTGCTCGGTCAGGCCAGTATGTGTGTCGCTCCTGCTCCGACGCGTTGGCGCCCGTTCATGTTCACCATTGGCGTTTATGCTGCCGGTAGAGCCACCAGGCCCTGCATGCCCAGTAGCCCGTGAGGGCTGTCAGGGCCAGAAGTACGAGTTCAATGAGGGGGATAAAGCCAACCCTCATCAGAGCGAATGGGGTCTCAAGGAGAAAAGCCCGCCAAAACCTCAGGCCGCTTAGCTCCCAAAGCTCCGGGGTCAGGTACCAGTCATGGAAATCGGCAGAGGGCAAACCAGAGATGTAGCCCCACAGCACGGGAAGGGCAAGAGCCCAGAGGCCGCAGAGCAGAGCAAAAGAGAGATTGAACTGCCCAAATCTTTTATAGCGCGCAGCCCTGGATTCCTCGTCCGAGAAGATGTCTTCCGTCTGCACCGTGCCCGGTCTGGGCAAAAAATACTGTGAGCCACTCTGCCAACTTCCGCAGACGTGCTCCCAACCCGCGTCCGCGAACAGGGTGAGGTATTCCTCAAATTGCTCCTTGCCGGTAAAGATACGGTAATCGACCCGGTAGTTCAGCGGTGCCGGCTCAGCGGCTCTGAAGATGTAGACCCCGTAGGAGGTGTATCTCACCAGCTGCTGGCCTTTTTGCGCCATGGCACGCAGATAGGCTTCTTCCTTATCTATATCGACAAAAGTCTTGAAGACCCTCATTGTGGCTGACCTCCCTCCGGTATCAGACGTTCTGCAACGACTACCAGGTGTTTCAGGCGCTCAATTTCCAGGCGCAAAAGGTTTCTGCCCTTATCCGTAAGGACATACACCCGCCTTCGTCTGTCGTCGTTGGGTACCTCCTGTATGAGTTTTTGCCCGCTCAGGTTCTCAAGCGCTCCATAAAGCGTCCCCGCCGCAATCCTGACCTTCTGCTCGCTCAGGCTCTCTACCTTCTGCATGATGATATAGCCATGCGCCGGCTCCAAAAGCGACAGCATGATGTAGAAGGTCGTCTCGGTGAGCGGAAGCAGCTTGTTGAGGTTCACGACCTCACCTTCCTCTTATGCATGGTACCGGTATATAGCAAAACTAAACAGTTAAACTGTATATCGTCAGACTGTATATGTCAAGAGAGAATTTGTGACACTCCAGCTGTCAGTGCATTGCCCATGGCACGCCTTCGGCTTCCTGATGCTCTCAACGGAATGGTAGTCATACTCCTACAGTTGGCAAGCGCACTTCTTCAATTCCTGATTTACGCACAGCTACTATCCACGGCCCTGGTTTTGAGAACCACTTCTCAAGGCGGCTCCAATTTCTCTCAATGACCGTGACGCTTTCCGCAAATGAAAGTTGTTGATGCACCAGGCAAATCATTCTGAGCGTGTGCTTGATAACCGCATCCCGTTCAGCTGCCCGTCTGCGGATGGCGGCATCCTTTGTAAACACAATCCAGTTGTTGCCCCCGACGGCCTCAATCCACTCGACATCCTGTACGTCGGAGCGGCTGAATACCCCCATCATCGTTTTTACTTCAAACCCCTTGTTGCGCAGGTATTCGGGGAACCGCTTTGTTCCCAGGCAGTGATCAACAAAAAACTCAGGCTGCGATTGCAACATGGGTGCGTAAGATCGACTCGGCTACAGAACTCGCAACAGCTAACTCATCGCAGATGTCCTTGAGAGTCTCCCCGGCTTTGAACAGCTGAATGACATCATCAACGCGTGTTCTTGTGCCCTTGATGATGGGCTGACCGAATGCGAATCTGTAATCCGCTACAATGTCTGTATCGCCGTAAGCTGCGAGTTTGATGGTTTGGGGGAATTGCTGTTCGTCCCATGTGATAAGGCGCAGCCCTTCTTCGACTATCTTTGGGATTGTTGCTTGAAGGTCTTTTGCCCTGGTCCACTCAGGAGCGTCGCTTGTTCTTGCAAGATTCATCAGAATATCTTTGCCATCATACGCAAGCCTACCCTCCTTCAGCATATCTTTGCCAAGCTTAGCTCTGATGGCTTTCATGCCAGAAGCGATGGTCTGCAAGGACAGTCCACCTCGTCGGAACTCACAGTAGAGCTGTGCTTCTACCAGTGCAATGAATGGAAGCCTGGCACCATGCTGTGTTTCTGGTGTCAACATTGTAAGCAGGCCCTCTTTGTGAGCCCACCGATTCAGTTTGCTTGCAGTTATGCCCAAATGGTATGCTGCCGTCTTTATCGTGTACAGCGGGACGGTAAAA
>JAISLY010000021.1 GCA_031277035.1 Coriobacteriales bacterium
CGAGCCTCCTTAATTCATTGTATTCAAACCGTTAGTAGGGTTTGCCGCAGAGGGAGCCTGACAGCAGGTTCCCTCTGTAGGCATGCAGATTGCTAGTCGATATCAGCCTCTTCAAGCTCTTCGGCAATCTGCTCGCGCAGCTCTTTAGGGCACTTGGTGGCCGGGAAGGCAAGCAGGGCCTGCATGCTCATGCCCAGGGCCTGCTTCATGCGGGGGTCTTCGCGATCCATGTCAGGCATGTGCTTCCGGATGATGGCGTAGGCCTCATCATTGGCGAAAATATCCTTGACCTTGGATTTGATAGTGATGGCCATTTCTGTTCCTCTTTTCTGTTAGCAGCCGCACCTGCGGCTTTGCGTTCGCTCAGCAACACGTCCTTTAAAAGCCTTGCCTACAGCGCTCGCCTTCTAACTCAGACGGCACTTGTCGGTGACTATGGCATCAAACCCACTGCACTGCACGCTCTCGCCAACCGCAGCAGAGCCATACTCGATGAGCGCATAGCCGATGTTCTTCTCCACGGTGTAGCCATAGGTGAATCTGGTCACTCGGCCTATGGGCTTGCCGCTCTTGATGACGCTGGCGCCTTTGGGTCCGCCATAGACGGTGGCCTCATAGTCAGGTACTTCGATGCCCACGAGCTGTCGAGCAGGCTCTTTGCCTTTAAGCTTCTTCAAGGCCTTCTTGCCCACGAAGTTCTTGTCCCAGTAGATGGTTTCGCCAAAGCCGACTTCGTAAGGCGTACAACGGCGGATGTCGAGCATCAGGTAATACCCTGCCTCGGCAGACAGCGTTAAAGCCATGACATCAATCTCGGTAACATGCACCGCCTTATGCTTCTTGGCCGCCGCATCGAGCTTCTTCTCCAGCGCCTCTGCCTGTTCGGTGGGCACGTAAATCTCAAAGCCGAGCTTCTCCCCGGTAAACCCAGAGCGGGCTACCTTCAACTGAACCTCTCCCATCGAGGTGTCCTTGATGGAGAAGAACTTCATTCCCTCGACCGTGTTGTCGATGACCTCATCGACAACCTTGTCGGAGACAGGCCCTTGCACTGAGTACATTCGCCAAGCCGCCGTGATGTCCTCGTAAGCTACATCGAAGTCGTCAGAGTACCAGCTATATCGCTTGAGGAGGTCCTTCATGTACAGCGTCGAGACCTAGAACTTATCCTCCTCCAGACAGAAGATGATCACGTCGTCGCAGATCAGACCGTCCTCGTCCAGCATGACCGTATACTTGGCGCGACCAACGGCCAACGCCGCCAGATGAGCGGGGTACATCTTGTCCAGGAAGGCCCGGGCGTCTGGACCGGTGACCTCCGCAACCCGATGTGTGAAGTCATACCAGCCAGCGGTCGTGCGCACTGCCTGATGTTGCGCTCGCAAAGAATCGTCTTGATAAAGATAGAACACCTAAATCACCTCCTCGTCATTTCTCAATCTTCTTCATGGCCTGCTTCCGAGCCTGGGCCTTAGCCTTATCTTCGGCTGTGCGGTCATAGTCGTAATCCGGTTTCTGACGCCTGTTGCCATAGACTGCCCGTTTGATGGTGTAGCGCACCATGTTCTCCTCTTCCAGGTAGTCATAGTCGCACTCAACCACCCAGCTGGTGTTGACCAGGGATTTGACCATGCCGTTGAAAAGCGCCTCATAAAGCTTGGCGTACTCCGGATACATCCCGTACATGAACAGGCTCGTGGAGTCGCAGTCAATGACCACCTGATTCTCGGTGAACTCGGCGAATCTCCACTCGATAGCCTTGGACTGCCAGATCATCGAGATATAGCCACCCATCACTCGGCAGTCATCCACATCTGCTGGTACATCCATCCATGCGCGGATTGCTTTTCTGGTCACTGCCTCAGCGAACTGAATCTTGCCGGTGGCGTCAAGCATGGTGCGAAGCGTATACATATCGCCGTCAGACACCTCGCCGTCGTTGCGCGAGCGCAGGCCTTCCAATACGTGATAGGAGTAGGCCATCGGCCAGCTGGAGTTCATCTTGAACATCTCACCAGCCGTGAACTCCTGGCCAAGCGGTGCCGTGTAAACCCCGGTGTTTAAAAATTCGCACTCGTCCTTGCGGGGGAGCAGCATGTCTGCCGCATAGCCGGAGTTCGGCGGCCCCCACTCCTCCCAGTCTTCACCACCAGGATGATTGGCATGCTCGCCGAACTTGTGCTTGGCTTCCCAGACTACCCGGCAGACTGGGTCGCCACAGCCCTTACGCTGCACCAGGTAGCCGTTGTAGTTCTCATAGCCGATACCGTTTGGCCCATAGAGCCCCTTGCAGAACCACTGGCCGCCGCCTTCAGAGAGGTCGCAGGCATCCGGGCCGACGATGTCGACCATGCACTGATGAATTTCCTTTTCAATACGGTCATTGGTCGCAGAACGAACCTCTCCGGGCATGAGCATCATCTCGTCGCCCCAGTCCGCATAGTTAGCAGTACGGTACATGCTCTGCTTGATGAACGGCGGTATCGAGTAGTTATACTCGAACTCGGCCACCTGCCCCATGGCATCATCTGGCCCCCAGGTCTCAAGCATCGACTGCTTCCACCAGCCGGACATCGACCCTTGGCGCTTCTCCTGGTCCGGCTCTATGATCTGATAGGCATTCACGGCGCCAACGGCCACCATCACGCCGTGGCGCACCAGGAAGTTGTAGGTCTCCTTGAATGATTTGATGGCCCCCCAGGGGCTCATCATGCCTCGAAACAACCGTAGTCCGCTGTCGTCGTCCAGCAGTCCGACATCGGATATGTTGTTGGGGGTCATTCGCTCAGTTTCTGTCGTTGTGAACTTCATACGCTTCTTGCACCTCCTTATCAGTGCTCTATTCGTCTACCACATGGCACATTCAGCCCAGCCCATGTAGCTGTGGCCGATGCTTCTCTTGAGACAGAGCATATGCCCTTCTACCTGGGTGACCTCGACGCTGCATTTGATTGGATACATACCGTACCTCCTTTCTGCACACGATTCCCGGTAGCCTGCAATTTGAACCCGCGGCTCGTTTGTCGCACTCGCAGCCTCACAACTCTCACGGATGCCCACCGATTACCTGTGGGAGCTCTTGCCGGGCCGCGCATAGAAAAATCTGTGCTGTAAGATTACCGGGAAAAATGTATAGCAATCTACAAAATATGTAGCTAATAATCAGGACTTTTGGTGTTTTATCCAGCACAGATATCTAAAACTCTACACAGTTATGATTTTTCGTAATCTACGCATTGCATAGGCATGTGGGATAATGAATATGTGTGCTTATTCAGCCTTTGATTTGCGTGTCAGGGGTGAGCAGAATGGCAAATTCCGTTGATCGCGCCAATGAGTATGCAGAAAAAAATGGCTTATCACAACAGAAGCAGGTCTTTAAACACGTTAAACAAGGCAATATGGACGGGATCATCAAGATCATGCGTTCACCGGGCAACATCAGGGACTGGGAACAGGTCTTTGGTGACGACCTGGCCTTTGCACGCGCTTCGCTCGAATACTCCTGGAGCCAGGCCTGTCTGGTCGCAATTCAAGAGGAGATTCCCGAACGTGAGGTATACAGCCTGTTCATCAAGAACCAGCAATCACTTTGGGAGGCCAGCAAAATCAAGCAGGTTCTGGAGCTCAACACCGATTTTTACATCCAGCTGGTGCAGCGGGTGCGGGAGCATCAGCGGGAGGCTCATTACTCCTTGCCTATCCAGGTGGCCAGATCCTATATCCGCGGACACGCTCATGAATCCCTGACGGTATCGTCTGTTGCCGCGGCCATCGGCTATTCCCGCAGCCATCTCTCTCACATCTATCGACAAGAGACCGGTGAGACGGTTTACGGCTTCATCCAGCGCGAGAAGCTGGGTCTTGCCGAGCAACTGCTGCTCACCTTTACCCATCCGATGGCCGACATCTGGCGTGAGCTCGGCTTCTGCTCACAGAGTCATTTCACGACCTTCTTCCGTAAACTTACTGGCGTCTCGCCTCATGAATATCGCCAAAAAGCCAAAGCTGCGATAACGGCGAGTGGCAGCAACGAGGAGACAACGCTCGCAGCAGAACCATCACTGGCAGTGCGCCTGAGTTTCAAAGACCAGTCTCCCGGATACCAGGAGACGCTCTCCGGCCTGCTTGCATACGCTGAGGAAATCGGCTTCAAGCAGGAGATGTACCTCCTCTACTGTGTCAAGCGCGGACGCACGAACGAACTGGCTCAAGAGCTCGCAGATGGCAAGTTCAATAAGCCCCTTTCTGAGTTGTTCGGGGAGAATCGTGCCTTAGCCTATCAGACCTTCATGTTCATCCTGCCGCAGGTTCATGGCGCCGCGACAGACGGTGGCCTTGGAATGAAGGCGGCACTCAGGCTTTATATGAGCTTCTTTGAGCGGGCGCAGGAGGCTGACACACCAAGACTGCTGGAGTTGAACCGCGAGGCTTTTATCGCGTTCGCCGATGCAGTTTGCAGAGCCAATGAAGACGCGAGCGGTTGATGGCTGCGATTTGGGGCGCTTTGCTACATTCCACCAAGATACTGCGCGAGTTCGGCCTTGTTGTTCACGGCGGCCTCGGCTGTCGCCTGCGTGATGCGCCCCTGGCGCATCAGGTGTACCAAATCGCCGGAAAGCGTGTGCATCCCGGCATGCGCGGAGGACTGCATCGTCGAGCCCAGTTGGTGGTATTTGCCCTCGCGAATCAGGTTTAGCACCGCGTCGGTGCCGATGAGTATCTCGGTCGCCACCGTGCGCCCGCTCTGGTCGGCAAGCGGCACGAGCGTCTGGGTGAGAACGCCGCGCAACACGCCGGCAAGCTGCGAGCGAATCATCCCCTGACTATGCGAGGGGTATACGTCAACGATGCGGTCAAGCGTCTGCGCCGCGCCGGTCGTGTGCAGTGTGGAGAGGACCAGGTGCCCCGTCTCAGCGGCCGTTACGGCTGCCGAAATCGTCTCAAAGTCGCGCATCTCGCCCACGAGGATAACGTCGGGGTCTTCGCGCATCGCTGAGCGCAGGGCGGCAGCAAAGGAGCTCACGTCGCGGTGCACTTCGCGCTGATGGACGAGGCAGTTCTTGGACCTATGCACGTATTCGACCGGGTCCTCAATCGTGATGATATGCTTGCGACGCTGTTCGTTGATGTAGTCGATCATCGCGGCCAGCGTCGTTGACTTGCCCGAACCCGTCGGCCCGGTAACAAGCACGAGCCCGCGCGGCTGCTCCGCCAGCTGCCTGACGACCTCGGGCAGATGCAAATCGGCCAGGGAGGGGATGTCGTTTCGCAGCACGCGGATTGCGGCGGCGAGTTCGTTTTGCTGCCGGTAGATATTGACACGGTAGCGCTGTGCGCTCAAACCCTCAAAGGAGAAGTCCAGGTCGTGGCCCATCTGCAGCTCCTCACGCTGCAGGTCGTTGAGAAGTGAGAGGATAATCGCGCGCCAGTCCTCGCGCGTGCCTTCAAAGGGGCCGATGAACAGCTCTCCCAGTCGGCGGAAGGTCGGAGCCTGATGCGAGGTGATGTGCAGGTCGGAACAGTCATGTTCCCGCGCATACTCAATCAGAGTCTCAAGCGTAATGTGTGCCATGTGATACTCCCGCCGCTCAGTCTACCGTCTCGCCAATCTTCAGGAACTCCTCCATACTCGTAATCCCCTCAAGTACCAGCGACTTTGCACGCTCGCGCAGCGTTGCCATACCCTGCTCCTTGCGCGCGTACTCATAAAGCGCCGCCATCGGTGCGCTCTCGGCGACCATGCGCTGCATCTTCTTGTCCACCATGACAATCTCATGGATGGCGATACGGCCCTTGTAGCCCGTCTGGTTGCAGTAGTTGCAGCCGGTCCCGCGCTTCAAAACCAGCTCGCTGCCCTCGGGCTCGCCCATGGAGAGAAGCTCAATCTCCGAGGCACGATATTCTTCGATGCAATAGGGGCATATCTTGCGGATGAGGCGCTGCGCAAGCAGGCCGACCACCGAGTTGCCCACCAGATACGGAGGCACGCCCATGTCCTCCAGGCGCACAATCGAGGCCAGGGCGTCGTTGGTGTGCAGCGTCGAGATAACCAGATGCCCGGTGATGGCCGCCGAAACCGAGATTGAGGCGGTCTCGGCATCGCGCGTCTCACCAACCATGATGACGTCGGGGTCTTGCCGCATGAGCGAGCGCAGGCCGGCCTGGAAGGTCAGGCCCGCCATGTTGTTCACCTGCACCTGGTTGACGCCCATCAGGTTGCGCTCCACCGGGTCTTCTATGGACGAGATATTAATCGGCTTCTCACGGAACTTCTCGATGGCCATATACATCGTGGTCGTCTTGCCCGAGCCGGTCGGGCCGGTGATGTAGATGATGCCGTTGGGATGGCCGAGTATCCGCATGAACTTCTCGTAATCCGCGTCAACCATGCCAAAATGGTCCGCGTGGTCTATGGGAGTGTTTGTTGAGAGGAAGCGCAGCACGGCCTTCTCGCCATGGATGGTGGGAATGACCGAGAGGCGGATGTTCAGGTCGGTGCCGGAGATTGCGATGCGAAAGTGGCCGTCCTGCGGCAGGCGCTTCTCGGCGATGTCGAGATTTGCCATGATTTTCAGTCGCACCACAACCGCGCTATGGATGTTCTTTGGCAAATCGGAGTAGTCAATCAGTGCGCCGTCGACACGCATGCGCACCTTGCTTGTCTCTTCGAAAGGCTCGATATGCAGGTCGGAGGCGCCGCTGGAATAGGAGCGCATCATCAGGGAGTTGAGCAGATTGACGATGGGCGTGCTGTCGTCGCCCAGCGTTACCGTGTTAATCTCTTCAATCTCAGGAAACATGGTGGAGAAGGTCGTGCCCAGCTTAGTGACGGCCTGCCGGGCCTCCACTTCGCTGTAGTAGTGCGCAATGGCGTTTTTGATCTCGGCGGCCGACGCAATCATCAGGCTCAGCGGCATCTGGGCCGCGTTTTGCAGCTCCTCGATGGCGTAGAGGTCGATGGGGTCGTTGAGCACGACCTCAAGCATCCCATCGCGCT
This sequence comes from Coriobacteriales bacterium, assembly GCA_031277035.1. Taxonomy (GTDB): domain Bacteria; phylum Actinomycetota; class Coriobacteriia; order Coriobacteriales; family UBA8131; genus JAIRXA01. The sequence goes on from JAISLY010000021.1 coordinate 7,001, forward strand.
CCGCGATTGCAATGGCGGTGTCCTTTTCGGCCATTGCGCGCGGTATCTTTTGCACGGCGTCTGTCTCGACGTGCAGGGTGTCCATCTTGACAAGCGGCAGGCCCATCTTGTGCGACAGGGCCAGGAGCACGTCGTTTTCCGTCGCGAAACCAAGCGCGATGACCGCCTGGCCAAGGCGCAGGTTGTTCTGTTTCTGGTAGGCAAGCGCACGATCCAACTGCTCATCGTCAAGGAAGCCGTACTCCTTGAGCAGATCTCCGATGCGTATCTGTCTCGACTCAGCCATGATTCATCCCTCTGCCCGCCTGTTCTCTTCCCATCGGCCCTCTTTCGTCGGATTCATGCTGCCAGATTCATACTGCCGGGCCCACTTCGCCGGGTCCGTGCTGCCGGATTTATGCTGCCGGGCCCCTGTCGTCGAATCCATGCTGCCGAATCCATGTCGCCGAATCCATTCCGTCGAATCTATTCCATCGGCTCGCCGACAAAAACGTATATCTTGAGCTGTACGCTTACGCTGTCGCTGACCGCATCGCTCTCGTTGCCATCCGCGCTGCCCGCGCTGCCCGCGCTGCCGCCGCTACCGGTGCCGCCGCTGGCAGTCACGGCGCTGGAGGGCGCGATGACGGAGGCTTCCTGGATACTCCAAGTGGTCACTTCGATTCCATAGAGGAGATAGATGGCCTCCAGGAAGCGGAACAGAGCGTCTTCATCGCCGTCAGCCGCGATGTCCACCGTGTAAACGTAGACCTCGCCGGATGCGTCGCCCTCGCCGAGGGTGGGATTGGCAAGTGAGGTGGCACCCGCGCCTTCGACGCCGAGGGCGGCATCTGAGGCGGCGGCATCTGAGGCATCTGAGGCATCTGAGGCGGCGCCGCCGCCCGTAACGGCCTCGTCCAGGCTGTTAGCCCCCGTGCCGCCCTCGGCAGCTCCGCCCTCGGCGAGGGCGCCCTCGTCTGCCTCCGCACCGCCCTCAAGCAGGGACTCGGGCAGCACATTGGGCACCAGCGGCTCGGGCGCATACAGCGGCAGGGCCTCCACGGCAAGCGAGGTCATCGAGAGGCGCGTGGGGTCAAGCCCGGCGTCCACCAGCATCTGCGTGACCATCCGATCCAGGTCCTCGGGCGTCATATAGGGGGAGAAGAACTGCTGGTAGACGTTGTAATCCTTCTTTGAACGTTCGTAGTTATCACGCCAGCCCGCCTCCTGGGCGATAATGGAATCCAGCTCGTCCCTCTCGGTTTGAAGTGCGATGACCTCCTCCTGCAGGTTGCTGATACGCTCCAGGGCGGGCAGCAGCACAAAATAGACGAGGGCGGTCACAAGCGCCACAATCAACAGGCCGACGATCAGGACGCGTTCGCGCGTGCTCAGCTTTGCCAGTGCCGCCGCCAGGGGCTTGTCGGATTTGCGCGCAACCCCGAGGTTCGTCGCTGTCTCCTCCGAGAGCGGGCCGGGCTTTGCGTGCAGGCCGACGACCGGGGATTTGGGGTCTTTGCGGTCAAAGATGCCCATCACGCACCACCTGCCTCTTCGGCTGCCGCGCCGCCCTCACCAGCACCAGCACCCGCGCCCTCCGCACCAGCACCCGCGCCCGCCGCACCAGTAGCCGCGCCCTCGCCCTCAGCGCCGCCAGCGCCCTCACCCGCACCAGCACCCGCGCCCTCGCCGCCAGCGCCCTCAGCACCCTCAGCCACCTCCGGTAGATGAGCCGGTGGCCTGATGAGCTGGCACTGCGCGGAGTAGCTGTACTCCACGATGGTGGTATAGGTGACGTGCGTGGCCCCTGCGGCATCGGTGCTCTGGCTGCTGATCTCGGTGCGCTCGGCCTTCACATAGCCGCGATACTGGATGTCGGCAAAAAGCCCCGTGTTGCGCAGCGCCTCAACAAAGGCGGAAAAACTCATCACGTTTGTGCTCGTCGCCTGGAAGGCAAAGACGCCCGTGCGCCGGTCGTAGCTCACGCCGGAAAGCATCACCTCTGTGCCGGAGAGGTTCATAATCCGCGCATACGCCTCCTGGGTGAGGTTGGGATAGCTGGAAAGCGCAACCAGCGTGCTTTTTACCCCGCCGGAAAGCTGCGCCATATCGCCCGCCTTCCTCTGGTAGTCCAGCGATTCCTGGTAGGCGGAGGCGGTGCGCTCGCTGGTCACATATCGGTCGAGTTCGTCGCGCTGGGCGACAAGCTCCGCGATGCTCGTGGAGAAGAAGAGGAAGCACAGGTACATCGCCGCGCCGAGCACAACGATGACGCCAGCCGTTATGACAATGGCCAGCACCGGGGTCCTGGTCCCTTTCGTCATCATCACCCGATACAGGTCTATATCCTTTGTCTTTGCCATGGCGTGCGCTTCACCTCCCCATCAATGCGCCGATATTGAAGAGATATTTGTATGACTCAAAGTCGCCTGACCCAAAGGCCATCTTGTCGGAGAACTTCAGGTGCTCGTCGATGTCAAGCGGTATGATGGGCATCTGAAGATAGCTGACCAGCTCGGCAAGCTGCGCTATTCGTTCGGCAGAGATGCCCGCGACGTGCACGGCGTGGACGTCCCCCTCGGAATTCTGCGTCTTTTGAAACTGGACAAAGGTTGAGAGGTGCTCACCGACCTCCCGACGACGTTCATCGGTGTTCGGCGCGGCCATCAGGCGGTACTTCTTCACGAGGACAAAGCGTCCGTGGTCAAAAAGCACCAGGAACAGCGTGGCGTCGTCAATCAGCGCCAGCAGGTCGTTTCCGTCGAGCAGATGCGGGCTGAAGGTGGCAACCTTAATCAGCGCGTTGGCTCCCACATCGATATGCCTGAGCTTAAAGCCCGCCTCCTCAAAGACTGAGATATAGGTTGCGAGCAGGGCCCGGCCTACGGCGATTCCCAGCACGTCGATGCCGCCTTTGCTGCGATTGGGGCCCAGCACCGCAAAATCAAAGACGTCGTCGGCCTCGGTGTCCAGGGCGCTGTTCAACTCCTCGGTCACAAAGCGCAGCATCTGCTGCTCAGGCACCTTGGGTATGGTGATGACGCGGGTGCGAACCAGGCTGCTCTCCACGCACAGTACGGCCTCCTGCCTAAAGGGGCCGTGAGTCTCGTTGACCTCGGTAAGAAAGCGGCGCATGGCATCCTGCCCGGTGATGATGCCGTTGAGCATCGCGTTCTCGGGCAGAGCAAGGTCTGCGGCCGCATCGATTCGCGCCTGTCGTGCGTTGACGCTTCCCACCAGCACGCGGAGATTGCTCGCCGAGCAGTACAGCGATACGCTCACTGAGCTCCTCCTTCTGTCATCACAGGCCTCCCTGTGTCCCGACGTCCGAGTACAGTTGGTAAATCGGCAGTAAGACCGAGATGATGACGAAGAAGACGATGACGGCCATAAGGACAATCATCACCGGTTCTATGATGGTAACGAGCTGTTGGCTGGCCACCTCGGAATCGTATTCGTACTGCTCGGCGATGGCGTCAAGCATCCGCTCAAGCGAGCCGCTCTCCTCCCCGATGAGAACCGTCGAGCGCAGCTTGGGCTCAAAGCCGTCCACCTGTGCAAGCGATTGCGAGAGGGTGCGCCCATTGCCCAAAGCCTCGATGACGGCATCAAACTGCGTCTCGATGTATTTGTTGCCGATGGTGCCTCGGGCGATGTTCAGGGCCTGAATCATGGGAATGCCGCTGACGTACAGGGAGGCCAGGGTGCGGGCAAAGCGTGCGGTGTAGATGGTCTTGAGCAGTCGTCCGATGCGCGGAATCTTCAGCTTAAAGTGGTCAAAGGCCCTGCGCGGGCGCGGCCGACGGAAGAACCAGATGAGCGCGGCGATGAGCAGGACGATGCCAATCGCCAGCGGGACGCCGGAGGTGAGGAGAAAGTCGCTGATGCCCATGACGATGCGGGTTGGCAGAGGCAGCACCATGTCCTTAAAAAGCCCCATGAACTGCGGCAGCACGAAGGTAAAGAGAATGAGCACGACGCCGATAATCATCACGAGCAGGATGGCGGGATAGACAAGCGCCCCGCGAATCTTGCCGTTGAGGCGATGTTCGCTGTCGTAGCTCGCGGCCATCTTCTCGGCGGTCGCATCCAGCCTGCCGGTATTCTCCCCGGCACGAATCATGCTGATGAGCAGCTCGGGAAAGGCGCGTCCGCGCAGGGCCATCGCCTCGGAGAGGGTTGAGCCGCGTTGCAGGTCGTCGATGAGTTGCAGGTATATCTTCTTGATGTGCGGCTTGAGGTTGCGCTGTGAGATGATGGTCATCGCCCGAATCAGCATGATGCCGGCGCCGAGCATCGCGGCTAATTGGCGGCAAAAGTCGGCGAGTTCCTCGGTCTTCAGTCTGCGCGAGGGCTGTTTGGCCTGGCGGGTATGGTATTTGGTGAGAAAAAGGTTCTCGCTGCGCAACAGGCCCGAAAGGGAGGCGACGTCGGGCGCTTCGAGGGTGCCCGAGATACGCGAGCCATCGAGAGCCAGAGCAGTATAGATATACCGTGGCATTCCAGCTATCCCCGTCGTGTGTTTTTGTGCGCGTTTACGGACAGCATACTGGCAGACCTCCCACGGCTTGCCGTGCAAGCCATTATAGATGAACTATCTTCCATAGCGCAAGTAATCCTCATCGGCGTTCTGCTTGATTTCCGCTGGTGTCAGCTGGCGGTTGTAGATACGGATGGAGGCAATCATGCCCTGAAAAAAATCTGAGCTGCCAGCCCGTGCCGCGATATAAAGCGGATAGTCACCAAAGGTCTGCGTCTGCGTACCCGCAGTCGATGCGGCCGTGCCCGGATATTCTCCCTGATAGGGCATCAGGTTCCCATTGACATAGACGCTTCGCCCCAGAGGGTCGTTGGCGCCTGCCACCATGACCGTTGAGAAGGTACTGAAGCGGTCGGTGGGCCAGGCGTACAGGAAGTTTCTGGCGGCGGCGGCGGCGGGGGCATCGTACGCTCCGCCGAAGCGCTCGACGGTATGGTTTTCGGCTGGCTTTGGTCCATGTCCGTTACTGAAAATGGCCAGTCCAAAGGAACCGGAGTAGTCGTTCCAGTTGGGGCTGTATTCGTAGAGCATGGTGTTTTTGCCTGCGTTGGTCGGCTGAAAGACAATCTCAAGGGTCACCGCATTCTGTTCATTAAGGTTCAGGCCTATGATCTTTCCATAGTCGTCCTCGCCGTCAAAATAGATTGCGTTTTCGAGGACGCTGCCGCCGCCGTCCGTGAAGTACAGCTGCATGGGATTATAGGCGGGCGCGCAGAGGTTTACCCAAGTGGAAGCGCTAGGGTCGTGGTAGGGCGTGCCGTTTGCAACGGCGTTGTCAATCGCGTCATACTGCGCGATGAGGCCCGTCTGCGCATAGCCGATAGACAGGTTCTTGATGAGCAGGTAGTAGTGCTTCTCGCGGTCCTCAAAACTGTTGTCGTCGTTCCAGGAGTCGATACTCATCGATTGCTGCGGCGATACGCTGTTGCTGGGATCAGCCTCGTAAAGGCTAAAGGTCTTCTTTGAGGTGTAGATGACCTGGCCATCGCGGATAGTCTTGGCTGTTATCTCAAAGGTTTTGGAGGTGCGCATCTGCGCATCGGCGGGGGCATCCGGATTGTCAACAATCGCCCGGAAGCTGAGTGCCAGCCCATTGCCATCGTAGCTCCCGGCGCCAAAGGCATCCACGGGGTTCGTGTCGCCGGTGCGCATGTAGTAGAGGTGCCCTTCGTTGGTGATGGAGATTTTGCCCGTGACCGGATCGGCTGTGCCGATGAACAGAAGTTCGCCCCCAAAGGCTGAGACGGGCGGCGTATCAGCCTCAATGACCGCGATGGAACGCGCGTACAGCAGCCGCTGCTTAACAAAGTCCGCGCTTTGCTCCGCGAGGTGCTTGTCGCTTGCGCGTGTCTCGGTGCGGTTGAGGAAGTTCATGCCAAAGATGATGAGCGAGCCGGCCAGCGCGATGAGGACAACCGAGATGGAAAGCCCGACAATCATCTCGACGAGCGTAAAACCCCTCTGTCCGCAGCCGTCTCCGCCCATCTTCATTCTCTTCATTCCGGCACCCCCGAGACCGCCCCCTGTGGCATCCAGACCTCGTCGACGGTCGTCCAGTGCTGACAGACGTTCGTCGTCTCGTTGCGCTTTGCGCAGAAGATGCTCGCGGCGTTTGTGGTGATGCCGGGGACGGGTGCAAAGGTATGTATGCCTCCGGTGTTGGTCCATGACGCTTTTGCTGGGGGGAAGGCCCCCGGATTGCTGATGTTCAGCGTACCTGCTCCCGCGACAAGATCGTTGTAGATGAAGATGCCGTGGAGCTCAGGCGAGGCCTCATTTACGTCGGTACGGGGATCATCAACAAGGTCTGCCGAATCGGAGGTGAGGTGGAGAGAAGAGGCGATGTTCAGCGTACCCACGACGTCGATATCGCCCTGGATGACCGTGCTCGCCGCGATATTCATCACGCCGCCGCCGCCCACATAGACATGTGCCTGCAAGCCCGCGCCGTCTTTGGTGTTCAGCGTACCACCGGCAAAGATAAACAGGCCGTCCTGGGCACCCAGTTCGCCAATGCGGCGCGACCAGAGCAGCGAATGTTCTCCCAGGGTCGTGCCGTTTGCCGGGGCGTTGATGTTTACCACACCTCCGTTGTAACAGAAAACCTGATTGGTCATGCGCGCGCCCTGCTCGATGTTCAGGGTACCCTCCACATAGATGGGGGCGTCCACGTTGGCATAGGCGGAGGGGGCCACGTAGGCGCCAGCTGCATCGGCCTGCCCACGGATAACGAGCGTACCGCCTTCTGCCACGGTGATGGCATTCGGTGCGACGACCTGCGTGTACTCGCCCGCCGACGTACCAAGGGCAACCGTGTGCCCCTCAAAGGTGACGGTGTCTGCGCTGGCCTTCGGGTTGATGCGTCCGCCGTCGATGGTCAGGGTCTGGCCTGCGCCCACATAGATGTCCCCTCCGATGATGCGCACGGTGGGAGAGAACTTCTTATCAGTCACGCTGGCAAAGTAATCGTTTTGCCCGTAGGCGCCGTCCGTTGGCAGCGTCGCGTCAAAGATGCGGCTGGTGCGCGGTGTGCTTGTGCCCTCTGGCGTGCGAAGTACGATGTCGGTGTTATAGAGAATCTGGCTGTAGCGGGCGGTGGTGCCAAAGTACTGAACGGCGTAGGGAGCCGTTCCGTAGCTAAAGCCGTCGACATTGGAGTTTACGTGACGGGTTGTCTGCCCCAGGGCGTCGTCATAGGCGGAGGTCGTTTTAACGAGTCCTCCGCCTATCTCCACTCCGCGGCGGGCGTAGATAACGCCCCGGGTCCGGGGGTCTGTCGGTGTGACATTGTTCTGGTCGAGAATATTCACTCCCTGGATGAATAGTACCGGCTTCTCGCTCGTATCAAGGAAGAAGAACTGGGCGTCGTTGCCGTAGTACTCGGGGATATAGGCCATGCCAAAAGTGCCTGGGTATGAGGTGTCCGGAAAGGCCTCGTTCCAGTCGTCCTCGTCCTGGCCATACCAGGGGTTGCCCACGTAGCGCCCCCAGTTCCAGTAATCGCCGTAGGCGGAGTCGGCTTCTAAGCTCTTTCGGAAGATGCGCATATAGGGGCCAAAGACCAGGCGCGCCTCCACGCCCGCCTGTATTGGTGCAAGGGGTTTTGTCTGGGTGTAGACCGTCATCGAGCCCCACCTCTGCGGATGCCAGAGTGCCTGCGCTCTGGCAAAGACATTGTCGTCGTAGTATTCCACAAAAGGATTATCCGTTGTGGTGCTGGCGTTATCCGTGAGGTCAAAACCCATCAGGGAGTTGTAGTAGCTGCCCTCTCCGCTGGTTGGGGCGTTGTTGGTCGCATCTCCGCCCAGGCGCAGCTCCATATGTTTGCCGAGCGTGCCATTCAGCGAGATCATGATGGGCCGGGTGTTGTTCTCTGCGGTGGAAGAGTTCTCAGGCTTGCTGCCGGTGCCGGCGTTCCGGTAGCGGTAAAGCGGGTTTATGGTCCAGCGGCCGTTTTCGGGAGCCAGGAAGTGGCGGCTGTCATGGATGGTATTTTCGTAGTCTGAATCAAGATTGCTCGTCCAGGCCGCGGTGCCCAGTATCTCGGCAAAGTACGTCTCGTCGCCCGTTTCGTACATACGCCAGGTCAGTTCGTCGCCCGCATCACGCACCCCGTTCGCCACCGCCGCGTCCATGATGTTGTTATTGTAGTCTGCCATCGTAGCATACCAGTCACCCTGGTTTGGCGATGGCGGCTCGTTGCCCACAACGGTTGGGCTTTCGTCGGGCCGTCTGCCATTCAGCTCCTTCTCGCGCGTCTCGTATGAGGGCAGCCCGTCTTCGCGCGTGGCAAAGTTTGAGGTGGACTGCGCGGGAAATCCGGCGTTCTGATAGGTAAAGCCCCCACTTTTTGAGAGGGCGAGCGTTGAGGTGATGGTCTCCTGCTGCTCGCCAAAAAAGCCCGTCGTAACGATGGTAATCACGTCGTAGCTGCTGTTGATAGAGACGTACACCTTGGCGGTACCCATGCTGCCCCCGAGGTCTTTTTCGCTGTAGAATTGTTCCGTCGGGTACTGGGTGAGTTCGCTGATGAACATCTGTTGGTTGTTGAGAGAGCCGCCTTGCACAATCGTCGCTGAGGTGCCCGAAAGCCAGTTTGTGATCCGCTCGCTTACCGAACGCGCCGTGTAGTAGGCCTGCGTGTCGGTCTGGGAAGCGGCGGTCTGACGGTAGGAGACGGTGACGATGGAAGCCACGATGCCCACGATGATGAGCAGGACAAGCGAGGTCACAAGCGCCCAGACCAACGTCGCCCCACGAGTTGACGTGGGCAAGAGTTGACAAAAGGGACGGTTCCAAAACGTCACCTTTTTTGACTTAGGCTGTGAGCTGGAAGACCGTTTGAAAAAAAATGACCCTTTGGAACCGTCCCTTTTGTCACGTTTCATCCCGCATCAGCTCCCCAGGTAGGTGATGCGGATAAAGCCGCCGCGGGCGTTGCCGACCATCTGCAGGCCGTTTATCTGCCCGGTCTCGAAATTGACCGTGTAGTGTCTATCTAGGGGGTCGGGCATGGACGCGTTGCCGGCGATGGTCTGACTGTTGACGCCTACAACGTCTGACTTGGCGAATGAGCCGCCCCCGCCCCCGCCGGCGTTTTGCACGCCGCCAGTGGACGAATAGGTACCTCCCTGGCCACCGCTGTAGCCGCCCCCGCCCCCGCCGCGGAAATATCCCTCGTAGTTATTGACGACGCCGCCCCCGCCCCCGCCCAGACCGCCATTGTCAATGGGACAGGGAGTGTGTCCAGAAGTCAGAGTACGACCTTTGCCGCCCTCGCCGCCGTCAATGAAGGCCTCTCCCCCTGTTGGGCCATACGGTCCATTGCTCCCAGCGCTCTCCAGTCCGCCGCCGCCGGAAGCCGGCCCATTGTCTATGCCGTCCCTTCCACCCTGTCCCCCCGTGCCGCCACCATTGCTGTTCGTCGAGCCGCCGTTTGTCGAGGCCTGACCATAGTTATTGGCGTGCGGGATATTTTTGTTACTCGCTGTGACAACAGGCCCACCCTGCCCGCCGCCCCCGCCGGCGATGCAGAGCGGGCTGAAGGAGGATGTGGTGATGAAGCTGCCGCCCCCGCCGGAGCCGTTGCCACCCATACCGCCCGCAAGCAGCTTGAGCTCAACACCCTCACTCAGAGTTACACAGCTTCTGGCGTACGCGCCCGTGAAGCCTTCCTGGTAGGTATTGCCCGTGCGCGTGCCGCCCGACTTGCCGCCCCTGGCGCCCCAGGTCTCCAGCAGATAGCGGCCGCCTGTCGTGACCCGGTACGTCATCGTACCACCGGCCGGGACGGTGTCATACGTTTGGCCTTCGCCTGCGTATACTCTCGCTCCGTCGCCAAAGTACAGGGTCGGTGTCGGTATGATTACAGGGTCAACACCCTCAAGCACAGAGTAGGAACGCCGCCCCTCCGTGTAGGTCTCAATGTCGCCTGGCAGGGAATAGCCGTTCAGTTCAAGATCGCCCGGCAGACTCTCAAAGGGCTCTTCGCCTGTCGCAATCTGAGCCTCAACGGCCTCGGCGTCCACCTTGTTCTCAAAGGCCAGGCGCTGCGTGTTGAGAAAGGTCGAAAAGGCACTTATGACCACCAGCGAGACCAGCGCGATGATGCCTGCCGCGGTGATGACCTCGATGAGCGTCATGCCGCCGGTCTTCGACCTGCCTGTGCGTAAGCATATGTGATGATGTATCTGCTTCAGCGTATTCACGCTCCGCCCGCCAAAATTCCTCAGGGAGCGCCCGCCGTGTTCTGTGGTCGCGCGATGGCCTACCACAAAGCGGCCGACATCCCCCAAACCAACTCGCCCGATACTCACCCGAGATACAATCTTCGAAGCCTGCACCAAGCCCGACAGAACCTTCGAGGCTCGCATCAGGCATGTTCTCTGTGCGAGTATACCACGGAGCCCCGCTTTTCAGGCAATGATGAAGGGCATAACAGCTTCTCAGCGCCCTGCCGTCTATCCGGACGAATGGCAAAGCGGGACGGGTTGAGAGGGCCTGCGAGTTGACAAAGGGGACGGGTTGAGAGGGCCTGAGAGTTGACAAAGGGGACGGTTCCAAATTGTCAACTTTTTTCGAATGGCGTTTCGAGTTCGTGACCTTGGGCAAAAAGTTGACAATTTGGAACCGTCCCCTTTGTCAACTCGCAGGCCCTCTCAACCCGTCCCCTTTGTCACCTTCTGAAATCGAGCAATTCGATGGAGGCGACATGGAGCGCAGTGAATTTGATAGCTGGTCTCATCGCTACGATAGCGATGTGCGAATTTGTGATGAAGCAGGTAGATTTCCTTTTGCCGGGCACGACAAGGTTTTGCAGAAAGTATACCAGGGCGTAGCATCCTCTTCCAAAAGCCGCATCTTGGATCTTGGTTGTGGGCATGGTAGTTTAGCAAAACGATTATACAATGACGGGCATGTTGTAGTTGGTGTCGATTACTCTCAGAATATGATTGATGTCGCAAGAGGGGAAATGCCGCTTGCCACGTTTTATCTACATGACCTCAAGTTGGGTTTGCCTGATGAACTATTCGGGGAAAGGTTCGACGTTGTGATAAGCACCTATGCTCTCCATCATCTGAATATGGATGAAAAGATAGCCCTTATTATGCAAGTATCTAAAATCGCATCGCAGTGCGGGATGCTGCTGATAGGGGACGTGGCCTTCCAGACAGAAAAAGAGTTAGTGAGTTGCAGGGGAAGGAATGAAGCGCTATGGGACTACGAGGAGGAATATATACTATTTGACGATTTGCGCGAAAGACTTCCTTTTCGTGACGTCAGTTTTCAGAAGATCTCCTTTTGTTCGGGGATTGTTCAAATAAAATTCCAAGCGGAGAGAGCTTTGCCCCACCCCACCCCGTCCAACTAAGGCGAGGCGTCGGGCGGGACGGGTTGAGGGGACCGGTGAGTTGACAAAGGGGACGGTTCCAAATTGTCAACTTTTTTCGAATGGCGTTTCGAGTTCGTGACCTTGGGCAAAAAGTTGACAATTTGGAACCGTCCCCTTTGTCAACTCACCGGTCCCCTCAACCCGTCCCCTTTGTCACCTTTGAATCGTCCCCTGTCAACTCGCCTCAGTGCTCGGCGTAGACGTTGCGAAAGGCGGTAAAAGCCTTCTCCATACCTTCTGAGAAGGGTGTGTAGGCAAGATTGAGGGTCGTGGCGGCAAGCTCGCCGCTGGTCAGGTCGGTCTCGGCGGCGGTCAGAGGAAAGGGGAGGGGGATGTTCTGCTCAAGCACCTGCGCGACCGTGAACTCCTCGGTGGCAAAGGGCCCGCCGTTGCAGCGTGCAAGCTCGGCGAGGTAGCGCGGGTAGTCCAGCTCCTCAGGACCTGCGAGGTTGAGCGCCCGGCCAAAGGCGCGTCCGTCTCCCGCCGCGGCCATCAGCGCCCGGGCGACGTCGGAGACGTAGACAAAGCTGAAGCGTGCGGCCGCGTCGGTGGGGACGGGTACGGGCTCGCCGCGCACGATTTTCTCCACAAACCAGGATTCGCGTGGCGCGTAGTTATACGGTCCAAAGATAAAGGCCGGGCGGAAGATGGTCCAGGGAACGCCCCGTGCCTCACATGCCGCCGTCAGCTCGCCTTCCAGCCCGAGCTTCTTGGCGACATACTGCGAAGCCGGATCATCGCCAAGGCCTGTGGCCAGCGGCGCGGCCTCGGTCTTGGCGCTGTGGGGGTTGGGCGCGTAGACGCTGCTGGTGGAGATGTCGATGTAGTGTCCTGCGCGGGTACCCAGGGCATCGAGGATGAGCGAGATGTCGCCCGGCTCATAGGCGCACAGGTCGATGAGCGCGTCAAAGTCGATGGGGGGGAGGAGCTCGACGAGCCTTTTGGTGTCGTGGCGCTCGCATTTGAACTCGGTGACGTGCGGCTTGCCAAGGGTGTATCTGCCGCGATTGACGACGAACATCTCCAGATTGCCGGCCTGCGAGGCAAGCATGTTAAAGACCCGGCCGACAAAGTAGCTGCCGCCGAGGACGAGGATGTTCTTTGGGTTTGACATGGGGATGGCCTCCTATATCCAATGTTGGGCAGGCATGGCGCGCAGGCCCTCCGAGGAAATGCTGGCCTGCACCTCCGCGCCCTGGGCAGTCAGAAAGCTCTCGTGTGAGCGGGCCAGGCCCTGCGCGTGCAGTTCGGCGACGAGTGCGGCGCAGATAAGCTCGACATCCTCACTTTGCGCCCTGAGCTCGGCTTCGCCAAAGCCCGGCGAGAGAGCGAGCCGCTCAAGAGGTTCGGCCAGCGCCTCTCCGAGGATGGGTAGGCTGCGCATCATGCGAAACTCCCACTTGTAATACGGCCGGTAGACCCTGTTGAGCAAAAAGACGAGTGCGATGGTCGCCTCGGTAAAGCGCGTGAGCGTGGTGCGGGTGGCCACCCAGTCGGCGCGCCGGGCCATGCGCAGGTGGTTATACTGGCCACTCTGGGCGACCTCCATACATTTGGCGGCTATCCGCTTGCGCCGCAGGTCTTCGGGATAGTATTCTAGCAAGCGAGCCCGTATGGCCGAAAACTCCCCGGCGCCGTCGAGAAAGACCTCGCCGTTGGTGGCCAGAGAGAAGTTCTCATCGCCGACGCGAATCCATTCCCCCAGCGTCTGGGGTCGGTCGGGCGTGCCGATGAGCTGTCGATAAAAGTCCGCGACGGTCATGGCGTTGACCTCGAGGCAGTATTGTGAGCGCTGCGCGACCGAGCTGGGCGGGTGCTCAGCGAACAGCCGCCGCTTCCACTCGTTGAGCGCACCGATGCTCCCGGCGTCCTCCTCGGTGGTCCACAGGTAGAAATCCACGCCCCAGTCGTGATCCCGTGAAATCTCGTCGTCAAAGCCATAGCGATCCGAGCCATTGCCCACGAGTCCAGCCGCCAGGCGCGGGTAGACGTCGGCACAGTCCCGCTCCAGGGCGGGTCTGGCGACCTTGAGAAAATAGTCCCTGCTCAACTCCAACGCGCCCATGTTGTACGCCTCCTTCATCTGGTCTGCGGCCTGTTCGACGCAGAGGCGTCGGTGCCCTCTGTGGTGCTCTCGGCGGTGCCCTCTGTGGCGTTGCCCGTCTCCTTCATCTGTTGCTCCCTGTCATGCTACGATACTTCCGGCGTATTCACAATGCTGCTGCGCGGCGACGGATGAAGATGTGAGGCTACCATGAAACTGCCACAACTCAATCGGCTTGAACTTGAGATTATCGATAAGACCATCGCCGTTCTCACTTTTAACATCCCCGAGAAACTCAACGCCCTGGGCGCCGATGCGCACGAGGACCTCCACAGCTTCGTCGATCTGCTCCAGCGCGAACCTGCCGTCCGCGTTGGCGTCATCCGCTCCGCCGTGAAAAAGGCCTTTATGGCCGGCACCGACATCACGGGATTTTCTGAGGCGCCCTTTCCGCCCAATCGACTCAGGGAGGCCATCGACCGTATCGAGAACTGCCCAAAGCCCGTCATCGCCGCGATTGGCGGCTATTGCCTTGGGGGCGGCGTCGAGCTTGCGATGGGCTGCGACATTCGCATTCTCGCTGACACGGCCACCCTCGCCCTGCCCGAGGTGGGGCTGGGCATCATGCCGGGCGCGGGCGGCATCCAGCGTCTCGCACGCGTCGCGGGCATGGGCGTTGCCAAGGAGCTTGCGCTCACGGCCCGCCGCATCAGTGCCGAGGAGGCCTACGCCAAGGGTCTGGCCGCAATGGTTGTACCCTTTGATGCGCTGTGGGACGAGACGCTCAAGCTCGCTCGGCGCGTTGCCGCACAGGCACCGGCGGCTCTGGCCCTGGTAAAGCAAAGCGCGAACCTTGCCCTGGATACCGACCGTGCGACCGCCGCCGCCTTTGAGCGTTGGGGCGCGGCCTTCATCTCGACAACCGCCGATGCCGCAGAGGGCAAACGGGCCTTTATCGAGAAGCGCCCACCCGTCTTTACCGGAGCATGAGGGAGGCGTTCAGCCGTCGTATGAGCCCGCCTTCCTCCACGCCTCCCACACCCGGGGCGCCCTCCACACCCGGCGCGCCCCCCACACCCGGTGCGCCCTCCACGCCCGGTGCGCCCGACGCGCCCCCCACGCCCGACGCGCCCGGTGCGCCCGGCGCGCCCACCCCGCGCCCCGCGAAAGCCGCGCCTGCCTCCACCAGTATTCGCACCCTGCAGTTCTACTGGCAGGCCACGGCGGCGCAGATGCCGATGTTTCTGCTCGCGCTTATCTCCACCCTTGCCTTCGTCTTCTTCCTCTCCTTTGGCAACCCCTATGTGGTCGGCCTCATCGTGGACAAGGTGGCCGCCGAGAACATCCCCGCAGACCGCGTTTTTGCGGAGTTTGGCCCCTACATTCTTGCGCTCATCGTCGTCAACGCGCTGGGGCAGGCGGGCAGCAAGCTGCAGGACTACTCCGTCTGGAAGCTCGCGATACGCGCCTCGTATCTGCTGGCCACCCGCGCCTTTGACACGCTTTCCGACCAGAGCATGACCTTTCACACCAATCGCTTTGGCGGCTCGCTGGTCTCTCAGACCCAGAAATTCATGGCCGCCTACACGACCCTGATGGAAAACCTCATCTACGCGGTAATCCCCATTGTCATGTCGGCTGTCTTTACCATCGTCATGCTGGTCGGGCTCGTACCCCTGTACGTGCTGATTCTAAGCCTGCTGCTCATCGTCTATCTCCTCTGCGCCTGGCTGATGTATAAGCGCGTGCTGCCGCTGAACTCGGCCGCCGCCGGGGCGCAAAACGCGCTTTCCGGCGAGCTTTCCGACAGCATTACAAACATTCTGGCGGTTAAGACCTACGGGCGCGAGACCTACGAACGCAATTTGTTTGACACGGCTAACCGGGATGTGGTCGCCGCCGACTCGCGCCGCATGCGCGCCTCCACCCTGCGCGGCGCCATCACCTCGACCATCATCGTTCTCATCATGGTTCTCGTCGTCATCTTCATCACGGGCGGCAACGCGTGGTTTGGCATCAGCGCCGGCACACTCGTGATGATGTTTACCTATACCTATGCGCTGACGATGCAGTTCAACCGCATCAGCATGGTCTTTCAGATGGTCAACCGCGGGCTGGGCGACGCGCACGACATGACGCTGATTCTCGACGAGCCCAAGCTGGTGGCCGATGTGAAGGACGCACAAAACCTTGAGGTCAGCAGAGGCCGTATCGACTTTTGCGACGTGACCTTCTGGTACGCCGACGCCAACGCTGACGCGAAGGTGTTTCGCGACTTTTCGCTTTCCATCCCGCCAGCGCAGCGTGTTGGCATCGTGGGGCGCTCAGGCTCGGGCAAAACAACCCTGACGACCCTGCTGCTGCGGCTGTCAAACCTGCAGGCCGGGAGCATCCGCATCGACGGTCAGGACATCTCGCAGGTCACGCAGACAAGCCTGCGCCAGCAGATTGCCTACGTGCCACAGGAACCGCTGCTGTTTCACCGCACGGTGCGCGAGAACATCGCCTATGGGCGCCCGGGGGCAACAAAGGCCGAGATTGTCGAGGCCGCCGCGCGCGCCAACGCCCTGGAATTCATCGAGCAGCTCCCCGACGGATTTGAGACCATCACGGGGGAGCGCGGCGTTAAGCTCTCGGGTGGCCAGCGCCAACGCGTGGCCATTGCGCGCGCCATTCTTGCCGACCGTCCGATTCTTGTGCTTGATGAGGCGACTTCGGCGCTGGACTCCGAGAGCGAGAAGCTGATACAGGACGCCCTGAAAAACCTCATGGAGGGTCGCACGGCCATCGTCGTCGCACATCGCCTTTCCACCGTCGCAAGCCTTGACCGCATCGTCGTGCTCAGTGAGGGCCGTGTTGTGGAAGACGGCACGCATGCCGAGCTTCTGGAGGCAGGCGGCGAGTACGCGCGCCTCTGGGGCCGCCAGACCGGCGCGTTTCTGGTGTGAGATAGAGTTGACAAAGGGGACGGAGGTGAGAGGGTTGGGAAGTTGACAAAGGGGACGGGTTGAAGGGGTTGGGGAGTTGACAAAGGGGACGGTTCCAAATTGTCAACTTTTTGCCTGCGGTTTCGTGGCCAGTGTCCCTTTCGAAAAAAGTTGACAATTTGGAACCGTCCCCT
>JAISLY010000022.1 GCA_031277035.1 Coriobacteriales bacterium
CGGTCATCCGGGCGACAGGAAGATGCGAAGGAGCAGGAAATGAGCCTGTTCAGGTTTGAATACGAGACAAAGCTGAGCCTGGAGGAATGCGACAAGCGCCTCAACACCGAGTACCTTGAGAGGAAGGAACGTGACGGCACGCAAATCTTTAGCCGTGGCCGCTACTGGGGACTCGGAATGCGTAGAACCAGAAAGGGAACGTACAAACTTGTCTCCGGCGATAACTACAACGGTTTTGTCTTCATCGCCTCTCTTTTTGATGAAGGCGACAGACGGCGCATCTCGTGTAAACACAACCCTTTCAGGCTGACAGCTTGGGGGGTAATCGGCATACCCGGCGTTTTTCTCACCATCTGCGGTTTTGCTATGCTCACATCGCCTACCTATTTCGCAAGCGCATGGCTATGGTTTTCCTTTGCCCTGTTGTTTCTCACTATCTGCGGCGCAAAGGAAAGCGTCTCTCGCAGGATTGTCAACGACTACCTTGAGAAGGGGCTTGAGGCACGGCCGCTTCCGCCGCAGAAGCGCAAGAAGAAAGCGCAGGGGGCAAAGGAGGCAGAAAGCCAGGGGCCATTGTCTATAGATGGGCAGGAACGTACGGAGAAGCGCCCGTGAGCAAGCGGGCAAGGCACCTTCCTGGCTATGCCGCTTTGAGATGTGACGCTGGATGAGCTTACTGCTCGAGCGCGTCGTCTGGCTCTGCAACCGCCGATTCGGGCAAAACGGGCGGCTTGGGCATCAGCAGCGAGAGGAGGACGCAAAGCAGCATGACGACAAAGAAGATAAGGTAGATGACATGGATTGCGTCGGCGAGCACCGCAACAATCTGCTCCCAGCTGACCCCTGCCTGGTAGGCCGTAAGGTCATAGAGGTTGCCCAGGTCATAGCGCGTGATGTCAGCTTTCACAAAACCGCCGACGATGCTCGCGTTAAAGACGGCACCGAAGGCACTGATGCCAATCGTCTGACCAAGCGTTCGCACCAGCGAATTAAGGCCGACCGCCGCGCCGCGCTGCTCAAAACCCACAGAATCCTGAATAATCATCGTCTGTGTGCTCACCGCGATGCCAAGGCCGATACCGAGAAAGAACAGCACAACAATGATGAAAAGAACCGGGCTTGAGCGCGTGAAGAACAGAAGAGGCACAAGCCCAAAGAGCGTTAAGGCCGCACCGATGACGTTTACGCGCTTCCCGCCAAAGCGATGTATGAACCGACCGACTGGGATGGAGGCCAGCATCCAGGAGATGGAGATGGGCAAGACCAGCAGTCCCGCGATAAGGGGGCTAAATCCCATGACATTTTGCAGATAGATAGGCGTATAGACATCGATTCCCAGAAGGACCCCCATGAAGAGCAAGGCGATGACGTTGACAAAAACACTCGATTTCGTGAGCACATCGAGTGGAACAATTGGCTCGGGCGAGCGCCGCTCAATGCGGTAGAAAACCACCAGGAGCACCAGAGAACAAAGAAGCAGCAGGCCGTTGCGAAGGGTGAAAATCGAGGAGCTGCCGTCTCCCAGCACAAAGATTGCGAGGAAGGCAAGCAGGGCGGCAGTCAGGGTGAGAATCCCGGGATAGTCGATATGGTGCGCGCGCCGATTGATTTTCTCGCTGAATGTTGTCTGCAGGATAAAAATGGTGAGCAGGCCAAAGGGGATGTTGATAAAAAATATCCAGTGCCAGGAGAGCAGATCGATAAGCAAACCGCCGAGGAAGGGGCCAAAAAGACCCGCAATTCCCCATACCATACTGAGGGCGCCCTGTATGGTTCCTCGCTCCCTGAGAGGAAACACGTCGCCGACAATGGCCATTGGCACCACGAAGATGGCGCTTGCGCCAATACCCTGAATGGCGCGAAAGATGATGAGCATGGTCATGTTTTGTGCCAGCCCGCACAGGGCACTGCCGACAAGAAAGATGGCGATGCCTGCCATGAGCGTCCGCTTGCGGCCATACAGGTCGCTGAGCTTACCATAGATGGGGGTCGCAACCGCCCCGGTTATCAGGTAGACAGAAAAGACATGGCTGATAAGGTCAAAGCCCTGTAGATCCTTGACGATGGTAGGGATTGCGAGAGTTACGATGGTGCCCTCGACCGCGGCCAGAAACATTGCCAGTGACAGGGCAAGGACGAGTTTGTTCTTGGCAGCGGGAGTCATGGAGCCTGGCATATCCTCTGAATAAGAGAGACACAGCCCGGCGCGTCGGGCGCGTAGAGCGCTCCTATCTCCTGTGCCCAGCGCTCGGTAACCACCGCACCACCGACCGCCACTGCGTGATGCGCGTCGTTGGCAAAATGAGGCAGGGTGCGGTAGATAGTCGTGACCGTCTCGCGCATATTCGGCAGCGTCGTGGTCATCAGAGCTGAAAGGCAGATGACGTCGACCTGACGACTCTGTGCTTCTTCGATGATGTCTTCGACCGTGACATCAACCCCAAGATCGCTGACCACAAAGCCCTGGCTCTCAAGCAGGGCGACGCAGATGTCCTTGCCAATCGAGTGCACATCTCCTTTGACCGTGCAGAAAAGAACCTTTCCGGCAACCGCGTCACGCTCCTGTGCCGGAAGGCACTGCCGTATCCTCTCGACTGCGACCTTCATGGCGCCGGCGGCCATCATCATCTGCGGCAGGAAGGCTCTGCCCGCCCCAAAATCCTCACCAAGTTTTTGCAGCGTAGGCGTCAGAAGTTCCTCGACAATCCGCTCAGGTGCGGTACCTTCGGCGATAACCGCGTCGATTAACGCGGGCATCTTGCCTCGGTCGCCGCGCAGAACAGCCCGTCGCAAGGTGTCACGTGTGGAGAACTGCGCTTCGGACTGCGAGGTTTGAGAAGGCTTTGCGGCCCCTCCCGCACCTTGCGCCACCGCTACTGCGCCCGCTGCTGCGCCCGCTGCTGTCTGCGCCTCTTCGCCTGGCGAATCCAGGTCGCCGATAGCTTCGGCGAGAGAGGCGGCAAGGGTCTCGCGCCAGGCAGCAAGAGCCGCGTCTGCCGCGGCACGCGCGCCCGTCGTCGCGCCAAGCGCCCCCGCCTCCACAGCCCCTGCCGCCCCCGCGCCCACGCCAGCCGCCCCCGCGCCCACGCCAGCCGCCCCACGTTCGCTCTCGCGCGAAGCAAGAGCCTCACGCAGCGCGTCGTCATTCGGGTTCGCGATGGCGGCGCTCAGGCCAACGGAGGTCGCGGCGCGCGCAAAGGCGGCGTTGAGCTTTGAGCGGTTGGGCAGGCCGTGACTGACGTTTGAGACGCCCAGCACGCTGTAAAGCCCCTGGTCGCTGAGGGCCCGGAGGGCATCAAGCGTGACCGTGGGGGCCTCAGGGTCGCTGGCAGCGGTCATGGTCAGAACGTCAAAGAGGAGGTCACAGTCGCGCAGACCGTACTCGGCGGCGCGCTCGCGTATCCGCAGGGCAATCGCCATGCGCTCTTCGACGGTCTTGGGAATACCGTTCTCATCAAGCGTCAGGGCCACAACGGCTGCCCCATAGCGTTGCGCGAGCGGCAGGACGGTGGCAAGACTCTGTTCCTCGCCGTTCACCGAATTGATAAGGGCACGCCCCGGATATATCCTGAGTGCCGCCTCGAGGGCCAGAGCATCGGTCGTATCCAGCGAGAGGGGAGCGTCTGCGACGGCAAAGAGCGCACTCGTTGCCCTGGGAAGCATATCGAGCTGATCGACAAGGGGAGAGCCAACGTTCACATCGATCAGCGCGGCCCCCTTTGCCTGCTGGTCCGTCGCGAGGGCAAGAAGTTCGGAGAGTTCTCCCTCCTCAAGTTCCCTGGTCAACACCGCCTTGCCGGTTGGATTAATCCGCTCACCGATCAGGCAGACGGGTTCGTCTTGCCCGAGGATTCGCAGTGCACGGGGGGAGGCAAGGACGAGCTTTCCCGAGAACGGACTTGCGGGCCGCGCGACCACATCCGTATCGCCGACACAGGCGTAAAGGGCCCCCGTAAAAGTGGGAGTCGAACCACAGCAGGAACCGATGAACTGAACGCCGGCCGCTCTGAGGTCACAGGCAATGGCCGCCATTTCATCGGCAGTCCCGGGAAAGACCGTCTCACCCCGGCTGTCCAGGTGGGGGATGCCCGCGTTTGGCTGCACGATGAGAGGCAGCGAGGTTGCGGTGAGCATGCGTCTGGCAAGAGGAAGCAGCTCCTTGGGGCCCAGTCCGCAGTTCATGCCAACGACGCTGGCTCCACAGGCCTCAAGGATTACGGCCGCGACTTCCGGCGGGGTACCGGAGAGCTCCATACGTCCGCTTCGATCAAAGGTACAGGAAACAAAGACGGGCAGATCGGAGACTGAGCGCACCGCCAGAAGGGCGCATCGTGCGTCAGCAATATCGGCCATGGTCTCAATCAGAAAGGCGTCGGGGCCCTCCTGTGCCAGCGCACGCGCCTGCTCCGCATACAGCTCAAAAACCTCATCGAAAGAAGCGCTTCCCAGAGGCTCCAGCAGCAGGCCGCAGGGCCCAATATCCGCAAGGACGTGTTGGGGGCGCAGCGCACGTGCGATACGTACGGCTGCGCGGTTCAGCTCCTCGACACGCTCGGCAAGGCCATACTCGGCCAATTTGATTCGGGTACCCCCAAAGGAGTTCGTCGTCAGTACCTGGGCACCGGCCGTCAGGTAACGCTGATGTATGCCAGCGATGAGCTCGGGGTCAAGGACGTTGAGAAGCATGCCGCATTCATCGACAGGCACCCCTTCGCGCTGGAGCATGGTGCCAAAGGCGCCGTCGAGGATGATGACATCCTTATGGAACCGGAGTTGTATGTCGGGCATTTCGCACGCTCCCTGTGCCTCTCGTCTGTCAGCCTTGCACACCGCGCCAGACATCCGTCGCTTGGTTTCGTCGCCTGGATTCAGGGTACCACAGGACATCAATGGTATAATGTGCGACTCCAGCAGTATTCCCTGAGAAGTGCCCGTCAGTGCTGCGGGCAGGCGCGGAGGTTGCACGATGTCACAGGAAGCGTATATCCCCGTTCCCGGGACCCTGAATATCGCCGATGAGGTAATCTCCGACCTCGCGGGTTACGCAGCTCTCGAAAGCTACGGCGTCGTCGGCATGACCGCTCCAAACGTCACCGACGGCATAGTCAAGCTCTTGCCCACCCGTCGTCTGCGGCGCGGGATTCTCGTCGATTTTACCGAGGAGGGCGCCCTGATTGATCTGTTCGTTGTCATTGAGGATGGCACGAATCTTTCCGTCGTCTCCCGCAACCTCGCGGACAGCATCCGCTATGTGCTGACGCACTACGCGCAGATTGTGGTCGCGGATGTGCGCGTGCACGTCCAGGGCATCCACGTATCCTAGGATATTCACGCATCCGTATTCACGCATCCCCGGGCAGAACAGGACAGGATCTCTTTCATGAGCAGAGCGCAGATCAAGACCTCAGGCGAGACGGGCGGCACCGCGGCAGATGAGAGGCCAGGCGGTGGGCCTGCCGAGACGGGCGGCACGACGCCTGCCAAGACGGGCGGCACCTCGGGGCGCGGCGCAACGAGTGCGCCTGGCACCGCGGGCACCGCGGGCACCTCGGGGCGCGGCGCAACGGGTGCGCCTGGCACCGCGGGCAGCAGCGCAACGGACGTCACGACGGGCGGCACGGCCAGCGACTTCATCCCCCACATCGCAGCCGCCGTTCAGGCGCTCGCGGCGCGCAAAGAGGACATCAACCGCCTGAATGTCTTTCCGGTGCCCGACGGCGATACCGGTACGAATATGGTGCTCACGATGGAAAGCGTCATGAACGAGCTTTCCGCTCTGCCTTTGACCGCGAGCCTGGCAGACATCCGTAAAGCGGTCACGCACGGCTCTCTGATGGGCGCACGCGGCAACTCCGGCGTTATTACCTCACAGATACTCAGGGGCCTTTGCGATGGCCTTGCCCAGGCGACACGCTTTGACACACAGACGGTTGCCCGGGCCCTGGCACGGGCGGTGGAAGTCGCCTTTGGGGCGGTGCGCAAACCGGTCGAGGGAACCATCCTCACGGTTTTGCGCGATGTGGCGGATAAGGCGCACGAGGTCGCCGACGAGGACCTGATGCTCGCTGAAGCACTGCGAGCCCTCTCGTTGGAAGCCTTCGATTCGGTCAATCGGACGCCCGATTTGCTTGCGGTACTCAGGGAGAACAATGTTGTCGACGCCGGCGGCTACGGCTTTGCCCTGTTGATAGAGGGTTTTGTTGCCTCGGTTGTCGGCGAGATGCCCGATGTGCCCGCGGTCGAGTGGGTGGGGCTTTCGCAGCCCAGGGTTGCAATCGAGCAGATTAACGACTGGGAGGGGAGCAGCTATCTGTACTGCACCGAGTTTCTGCTCAACAGCCCCGCGCTTGACATCGAGCAGACCCAGACATTCCTCGCCGGCATAGGCGACTGCGACCTGCTCGTTGGAACACACCCTGACTTCAAGGTGCATGTGCACACCGACGACCCCGGTGCGGTGCTCAGTTATATGACCGGCTTTGGCCAGGTAGCCGAGGTGCACATTCACAACATGCGGCTTCAGAGCGCCGACCGTCTTGAGGGCCTGGAGGGGCTGCGCAGAGGGGAGACCGGCAATGTCGCCTCGCCCGATTCGCAGGACGCGCTGAGCCCTCTGGCCTATATCGCAGTGGCATCGGGCGCAGGAGTTGAGAAGATATTGAGGTCGCTTGGCGTGAATTATGTCGTCAACGGCGGACAGACCATGAACCCCTCAACGCAGGACCTGCTGGAGGCCATCGAGGCCGTCCGGGCGCCGAATGTTATCCTCTTTCCCAACAACAAGAACATCATTCTCGCGGCAAACGCCGCCGCCCAGGTGAGCGAGAAGGCCGTTGAGGTGGTTCCCACCAAAAGCGTCCCGGAGTCTTTCTCGGCCCTCTTTGTCGCCGACATCGAAGCTTCGCTTGAAGAAAACGCAGCTGCAATGCGCCAGGCCATCGAATCGGTGCGCTTCGGCGAGGTGACCCATGCGATTAAAGACGCGAAGTCGGCGCAGGGCAAACCGATTTACGCGGGCGATGTCATAGGTATCGCCGATGACAGCATCGAGGTCGTCGGCAACGAGCTTGCCGCGGTTGCCGTCGAGCTCGCGGGAATCATCGCCACAGAGGCAGACACGCTGACCATTTTGGCGGGCGAGGAGCTTGACGACGCGGGCTTTGAGGCGATTATCGAGCAGATAGCCGAGACCTACCCCGACTTGGAGATAGACGCTCATCGCGGAGATCAGCCGCTGTATCCGCTGGTCATGGCTGCGGAATGAGAACTTGGACCGTCTGGAGCAGACCCTCTTTCTCGATACGGGCATACATGCCCTCCGTTTTGCGCAGGGCGTGCGCGCAAGGGGTCTTGAACGGCTGGGCATTACAAGTGTTCGCGACCTGCTCACGCACTTTCCGACGCGCTACAACGATTTTTCCCAGGTCATACCCATTCGTTCACTGAAGATGGGCGAGCGCCTCAGCGTCATGGGCACCGTTGACGAAGTGAAGATAAAGCGCCCGCGCCGCCGCCTGAGCATCATCGAGGTCTCCCTTCTTGATGCGAGCGGCGCGCTGATTGCCACCTGGTTTAATCAGCCCTGGCTCGCAAAGACCCTCAAGAAGGGCATGCGGCTCATGCTGCTGGGCAAGGCGGAGCACAGCTACGGCTATTGGCGGATGTCCTCTCCACTCATATCCCCTGTCACCGACGAACAGGACGACGGCACAATCCATCCCGTGTACCGGGCAAACTCCGACATCACGAGCGCCTGGATTGCCCGATTGGTCACCGAATGCCTCACCACCGCGCCCGCGCCGCTCGACCCCCTGCCGCCCGCGCTTCGTGCCGCCCAAGGCTTTATGTCACGGCAGTTTGCCCTCAGGGCCATCCACCGCCCTCTCGATGAGGCGCAGCGCGCCCAGGCGCATCGCCGTCTCGCCTTTGAGGAGGTCTACCTTCTGCAGCTTTTCATGATGCGACGCCGCAACCGTAAGGCCCTCTGTGCCAAGCCGTTTGTCCACCGAACGGACGGCCCGGCACAACGTGCCCTGCGGCAGACCCTGCCCTTTACCTTAACCGACGACCAGACAAACGCGATTTTGGAGATAAACGCGGACCTGTCTGCAGAAAAGCGCATGAATCGCCTCCTGCTCGGAGACGTTGGCTCCGGCAAGACCATCGTCGCGGCCTTTGCGCTTGCCGCAGCGCACGACAGCGGTGCCCAGGCTGCCATGATGGCACCGACCGAGGTTCTTGCCGAGCAGTACGCCCAGGGGCTCGGGCCAATTCTCGATGCCATCGGTGTGCCCTGGGCCCTGTTGACCTCCCAAACGCCACCCGCCGAGCGCAGCAGCCTGCTCGAAGCGCTTGCGACCGGCCGCCTCAGTGTGCTTTTTGGCACCCATGCCCTGATTGAGCCCGATGTGCATTTTGCGAATCTGAGCCTGGTCATCATCGACGAGCAGCATCGCTTTGGCGTCGCGCAACGCACGGCCCTGCGCGATAAGGGGCCCGCAAGCGACTTTCTCGCAATGACCGCCACGCCCATACCGCGCTCCCTTGCCCTGACCATCTATGGCGATATGGAAGCCTCCTTTATCCGCACCCGGCCAAACGAGGAGGCCCGAAGGCTGACCAACATCCTTCCGCGCAGCGGTGTGTACCTCGCCTACGAGGCAATTCGGAAGGCTCTGGAGCGCGGTGAGCAGGCCTACATCATCTGCCCGTTGATTACGAATGCCAAACACGCGACGGATGCCCGTGAGGCACGCGAAGCGGGGGAGGGCGCTGCGGGGGCGGCGGCGGGCGCGGAGGGAGGGCGCGAAGCGGGGGCTGGGGCGGCGGAGGGCGCAGAAGGCGCAGAAGCAGCAGAAGGGGCAGAAGGGGCGGAGGACGAGCAGCTGCCTCTGCTCACCGAGTTTTCAGACCTGGGCGATGGGCCCCATATCAAGGCAGCTGAGGAGGAGCTGGCCTTTTTGCGGGCGAAGGTCTTTCCCGAGCGGCGCATTGAGCTGATGACCAGCCGCCTGCCGGCTGCGGTAAAGCGCGCGACCATGAATGCCTTTCGTCGCGGCGACGTTGACATCCTGGTCTCAACAACCGTCGTCGAGGTTGGCATCGACGTACCCAACGCGACGGTAATGCTCATCCAGGATGCGGACCGCTTTGGCCTCTCGCAGCTGCATCAGCTGCGTGGCCGGGTTGGCAGAGGCAAGAAGGATGCCGAGATATTCCTCGTCGCAGGCTCGCTGAGCGATGAGGCCCGCGTGCGCCTGGAGGCGATGGAGCGCACCGATGATGGCTTTGAGCTTGCGGAATATGACCTCAGACTGCGCAAGGAAGGCGACATTCTCGGAAGCCGTCAGCACGGCCTTGGCCATCTGCGGCTGGTAAATGTCGTGCGCGACGCCGAACTGATTACCATCGCCCATCGTGAGGCAACCGAACTGCTCAGCACCGACCCCCTGCTCGAGCAGGAATCACACTGCCATCTTGCCTGGGAACTCGAGCAGCTCTTTTCCCGTGATGAGGAGCTGCTATGAGGGTGATTGGAGGCAGCTTTCGTGGACGACGCCTGACAACAGCTGTCGGCACAGGCACCCGTCCGACAACAGACCGCGTCCGCGAGGCCTGGGCAAGCAGCGTCTCTTCGCTTGCGGCGGAGGGTTTTGAGAACATGCGCGTCCTCGATGCCTTCGCGGGAAGCGGCGCTCTGGGCATCGAGGCGCTCTCACGTGGTGCCGCCTTCTGCGCCTTTGTCGATTCAAGCCGGCGGGCCCTTCTGACGCTTCGTGAGAACCTCAGCGCTCTGAAGCTGGACAGCTCACGCGCCGTTGTCCTCGGGCGTGATGTCTTTGCCCCGTCGACGCCAAGGCTCCTTGCAGCGCACGGCCCCTACGACCTTGTGATTCTCGACCCTCCCTATGCCCTGGACCAAAGCCTTCTTGAGCTGCTGCTTCAGAGGCTGATACAGCTTTGCGCCGTGCGCAGCAACACGCTCATTACCTACGAACGGGGTAACGACGCGGCGGTGCCTCTGAGCCTTGAGATGCTATCCTGCAGGGAGTACGGCACAACACGGCTTGACTACTATATCTGCCGCTGAGGGCTGAGGAGCAGGGGGGCGCGCAATCTGCTACAATCGTATGTGGCATGCCACCTGATGCCTGAGAAGCGAGGGGATGCGATTCATGCAAAACGCGCATAAGACTGCACGTCCGGCCCCGGCCACACCCGCCACACCTTTGCGCATGCAAACCGTGTGCGCTGCCTTTGCTGCGCCACTCTCCGGCGCTTCCTGCTGCAAAAAATGGGGGGGGGGGGGGCTTTTAGCTCCAGCTGAGACAATCCTGAATATGCCTTTTTGAGCAACCGATGCCTTTGGCGCGTCGGTTGCTTTTTTTCGTGGCTGACAGGATTGGGAAGAAAGGCGTTTCGACAAGGATGAAATGAGACAGAAAGGTGAGCAACATGGATGAGGGGAAAACAGTTGAAATGAAAAAGGATGCGAATGAAGAGGCGGCATCGGAGCGCCTTGAGGAGAGCGCTGAAGAGGCGCGTGAAGAAGCCGTGAAGGGAAGCAAGAGGCCCCGCAGGCACCTGCCCTACGTCATCGCAGCGGTGGTGGCAGTAGTGGCAGTGGCAGGCATTGCCGTCGGCCTCATCGGCGCTGGACAGCCCAGCGACAGACAGCCCGAGGCCGGACAGGGCAGCGAGGCTGACCGGGAACGCACCGAACCATTCGCCGAAGTTTATGAAACCGCCGATGGTGTCCAAATTATCGCCGAACAGCGAGCTGACGGTAGCTATCAGGGCCGGATTGTCGGTCTAGCGCCGAACGGCACCAATCAATATGTTTTGTCACGCAATATGACGGCCGAACCGGTGGGACTCATTGCCAAATCCGCCCTGACTGGTGACGATATCAATCAGGTTCGTTTTGATGCCCCGGCCCCGATTACACACGCCGTCTATCGCCCGAACCAGGATTTTGGACTAGTGTCCCAGGCCGGCTATTCCGCAGAGGAGTCGCGGGCCATTGCCGAGGAAATGTTTGAACGGACCAATGCCTATCGCGCCGAACAGGGTTTGGAACCATATATTTGGGATGAGTTGTTATACCAGTTTGCGCAGCTACGGGCCAGCCAGTTAGAGCAGTCATATTCGCACAATTTACCTAACGGGCATGATAACGAAGAGCTACTCACTGATTTTTCCCTGACAAGGGATACAGGTTTCGGTGAAATTATCACAATGGGTGCTTCCACACCGGAAAGTGCCGTTAATGCTTGGATCGATAGCAAAGGGCACCGAGCGCATATGTTAAGCAGATACCAATACGCCGGAATGGCCGTTTACATTGGCGAGAACGGACGCAAGTACTATGTGGAAGTTTTCTACGGTTGGGAATCAACGCCCGGCTTTGAGCGGCTCCACGTCCCCCCACCCTCCGAAACCGGTAAACCCCCGGCCTATCTCACCAATCCCACGGCCCCCGAAACCACCCCACCCGCAGAAGAGGTCGAGGACAACGAGGACGACATCCCCGTGTACGAGGTGCCAAACATCAGTGTGGGCGAGGACGGGGTGCCGATTGTCGAAGTACCGGGCGGCGTCACTATCGGTGAGGATGGTTTGCCGACCATTAAGGCGGACCCAGCCGCACCGGACGAGAGTCAACCAACCCCAGACGAGCATTCCGACAATCCAAATGCCGACAGTCCAGAATCAATAGAGATCGACGGTATCGTCGATGACCCGGACGACCCGTTTGACTTTCCCGAGGACTCGACCATTGGTGTTGATGATAAGCTCGCAGACACGCCCATCGAAGTGCCGGTCGATGTCTATTATAAGGGCGTAATCTATGCCCCTGTCATCGGCGATACGAACGAGGTCGTTGGTCGCATAGTCGCCGACGTCGTGGCACCACGCGTGTCGGGCGACAACCCCTTTGCCCAGCCCATTTTAACCGAGATTGGCGGCCATCCGGTGAACGGTATTTCCAGCGAGTTACTGGATAGTTTGCGTAGTGATATTCAGGCCTACATCGACAGCGGCGATTATGACAATGCCGCCACCCTGGCGGCCCAGCTGTCCGATTGGGCAGCTCCCGTCGATGCGGTTGCAGCCGAAGAATTAACCGAACTAAAAACCGCCGCCGAGGCCGCCAAGGCCGAGGAATCAACCGAGGCCGACGCGCCAGCCAGTCCCGGGCAGGATAACCAGCCGGCCGCGCCGCAACAGCCTGGTCAGCCGGAGACCCCGGCGCCTGAGGCACCCGCCCAACCTGAGGATGTAAAAGTCGAAATTCCGGGCTTGTATTTAAACTATACAGAAGCTGAAGCTATCAATATAATGAATGCGCTCGGTTTCCGGGTGGAAGTGTATTATGAATATCATGACATTGTTCCGTATGGTTATATTTGTGATCAATCACCTGATGCGGGTGGTCGCTGGGATCCGCAACTGGCAATAATCCAGCTATATGTGTCATTAGGTCCACGTCCGTAGGGTTTGGGCAGACCGAAAGAGATTGACAAAATGGAGAAGACAAAATGGGGACGGTTCATGCGTCCCCATTTTTACGCCCCGCCAGCTGCTCGGCCAGCTGCCCCCACCTCTCGCTTCTCCGCCCACGCGCCCCAATCCTCTCGGCCTTCATAAAGAGGGACGCACGAACCATCCCTCCGTGCCCTTTCCCTCACCTTGCCGGCAGCCTGAATTTTTACTACAATGTATAACGTTGTTAAGTATTGTAGAAAGGACAATGCCGTGCCCACCGCCGCAATCCGCCTCAGCGAAGAGGAGAGCCAGCTGATCAAGCACTACGCCCGCAGCCGCAGGCGCTCGGTCTCTGACGTGATTAGACTTGCCATCCTTGACCAGATTGAAGACCAGTACGACCTCGAGCTCTATCGTCAGGCAAAAGCCGAGTTTGATGCCGACCAAACGACTGTCTCACACCAGGAGATGTTGGCGCGCCATGGCCTCAGCTGAAGGGGCCTTTAAGGTTGAGTATTCGCGCAAGGCCGCAAAAGCACTGGGCAAGCTGGATGCCAGGGACAGGGCGGCTATCCTCGCGTGGGTGAGTAAGAACCTCGAGGGTTGTGACGACCCTCGCGCCCAGGGCAAACCGCTTGCTGCTGGCTTCAAAGGTCAGTGGCGCTATCGAGTTGGCGACTATCGCCTGATTGCCGAGATTGTAGATAACAGGGTCGTTATCATTGTATTGGCCATTGGGCACCGCAAGGACATCTACCGATAGAACTTCACGGTCAAAAGGGCAGAAGATGACGGGACAGAAATAGGGACACATGAACCGTCCCCCTTCTGTCCCGGAACAACGCGAGTTATCAGAGACAGGCTGAGGAGCAGGGAGGCGCGCAATCTGCTACAATCGTATCCGGCATGCCACCTGATGCCTGAGAAGCGAGGGGATTCGATTCATGCAAACCGCGCATAAGACTGCAAGCCCGGGTACGGCCACACTTGCCGCACCTTTGCGCATACGCGCCTTGTGCGCTGCCTTTGCTGCGCCCTTCTTGAGCGCTTCCTGCTACAAAAATATTTTAAGCTTTACGGCTTTAAGCGGGATAGAGGCAAAGGAGAATTGAATCATGGAGCAGGCGGCGAGAAGGAGATTGGCAATCGTTCTGGCGGGAGTGCTTACGATTTGGCTTGTAACCGGACTTCTTGGTTGCGACGGTGCGAACTCCATGTCAACGACGGGAGATGAGAGCAACCAAGGTAAAGAGCAGACGACTGCCGAACAGAATCAACCAAATGCGGTGCAAGCGCCTGATTCTCAGTCTGATTCGATGACGCTTAACATTGCCAATAGTTACGAGATTGACATTACAGGGGAATGGGGCGAGATGTGGGCAACTTGGCAAGATGAAAATGGAGAAGTGCGAGACGACCTTCATCCTGATGGAAGTGTAGCCTATACGAAGGTGAGACTCACCAGCGTGGACGGCACTTATTTGATTGACTTTGTCGGCGGCAATTCGAATACCCCATATTCTGCGGATGAGTTGGCCGGTAATTTTCAAGATTCCGGGGGCACTGTATATCAGGTTACTCTCGGGGAAGCTTCAGGCTGGATGCGTTATGGCCCGGTTGGCGCTGTTGACGATTCTGGCGACGGGCGACCTCTATTAGTTAATTTCATGTTCGGCTCCCTCAATGCTTCTGACTTTGGAGGCGTTGTAGATGTAATGCTTGAATCAAGTGTTTATGAAAACCCTGATTTCGATGCAAGAGATGCTTGGAACGATGCCACAGTGCAGCAGATACTCAACAGCATAAGGAGACCCAAAGAGATGATCCAATGAATATTTCTTTGTCTACTTTACCCTTGTCCCCAAGCTGTGAACGCCCATGAAGGCCTCGCAGCAGCTTTCTGTTACAGGCGCGCAAGGGCAAAGATTGCCAGATTGTGCCTCTTGCACTTTGCGCAGTTTTGGCATAGTTTCTATAAAGTTATAAAAGGAGAATTCATCATTATGGAAAAACAGCAATCAACCAATAACGAAAACCAAAAAGATACAAAAAAGAACAACGATCCGATAGCGGCAAGGTTAATGCTGGCAGGAGCATTGGTATTTGGTGGAGCGAGCCTGGCTGGTTGTAGTGATAGCAACGCCAATGCGCAACCAGGTGGCACAGACACACCAGCAGCACAACCAGGCAACCCAGTTGACCCGACAGAACCAGCCAATAACCCAGCTGATCCGACTACGCAGCCAGACGACCCAAACAAACAGGATAATCAGGGTGGTGATACTGATGACACAGCGGCAGATTTACCGGCAGATTGGGAAACATGGGGCGTATCCAAAGAAGTGGCCATTGCACGTTGGAATTATATCCAGAGCCAAGCCCGCAAATTACAGGAGCAATATCCCGGATCAATGATCCACAGAACAGGGGTTTTAGACGACGACGTTAATAAGTGGGAGGTTGTTGTTAAATTGCCGAACGGTGAAATTGAGGGTGGTATTGGAGACTTCCCGATTGCCCACAAACCACCACTGTATTAAATTATCGCTTGCCTTTTCCAACCAACTTGTGCTAAACCAGTTCAGATGTAACTAACCTATGAAATGCATGGGGCTATAATTTAGAACAGAGTAACTACCCAGAGATAAAAGACTAATCCCAAAGACATAGCTAAACAGGAACATAGCATCAAAGAGCCGGCCTGGAAAGCCAATTTAGAGGCCAAACGCCAGGCTGCAATTGCTGCTAAGAATAACAAGAATAACAGTTTCCTGGCTCGTCACAAGAAAGGCGCAATTGGTTGGTTAGTTGGCATTGTCATTGCCGGTGGTATGTCCATATTCATGTTACCAGCCATTGCTATTGCAGAGTTTGGGCAGATTGCTAATTGGTTAAAGAATACTACACAGACAGTGCACGAGCTGGCGACGGGGGCACGGACAATGCGGAATGTGACGCGATCTATGGTGGGTGTTATAGTATGAGGAGGTTAGAGGTTAGGGGAAAAGCTTATATATAAAGCCATCGATTACTTGTTAAGATGCATGCAAGAATTGTGAGCAAGAGATATATTCTTATGTGTTCTGGTTATCATTCCCGTACACTTGCCCGTTTTGGTCTTTATAAATAATTACAAAACCGTCAGGGGTGTCCTCATGGAATATATATATATTTACTATTTCCTTTGCTACACCCTCCTCTAAAAATTGTTGCGCTAGCCTAACAGCCTTGTCACGCACGTCTGCAAACCCCGGATGATCTGGATTTTTGTTGATTGGTTCTGGTATGCCTGCTGGTAAACCTGATGTTTCTGGCCCATCTGGCGTACTGCCCTCGGCCTTTGGTTGGGTTGGATTGTTAGCTTGCTCTGCCGGGTCAATTGACGGTGTTTCTCCGGTATCTGGTGGTAATGGTGGTTGTTCTGCGGTTGGTCGGTCTATTGGTTCTGGGGCGCAACCTGGTAAGCCTAAAATACCTACTGCTGCTGCCGTACCAGCTAATGCAAATTTTACGCGTAATGGTACTTTCTTTTTATTCTTGTCGTCCTTTTTGGTAACTGTGTTATCGGGCTTTTCCATAATGATGAATTCTCCTTTCATAACTTTATAGAAGTGTAGTTCAATTCGGTTGGCCTTGGGTTCTTTATCCTGCTCGCATCAATCCCTGAACCTCTTGATCAGTTCCGCAGAATCCTCGTCTATGCGAAACCGCCTACGGCTCCGTATTCTGCTGCCCCTGTCGGGAGAGAGACTTTTTCCGTCAAATGCGCCAGACCGCGAAAGCCTAATCTGCCTTGCGTAAAGCTCTATCTTGTAGACATCGGCAGTAGGCATACGCCCAATCTCATCCAATAACGTCGCATCTGCCATCTCACACCTCGTCTCGCCTCTCGATGGTAGACGAACAGTATAGCATCAGCGTCAACAAAAAACATGGCTCACGGCGCCATGTAGATAGTGAACAATAAAGAGGGACGCATGAACCGTCCCCCTTCTGTCCCGGAACAACGCGAGTTATCAGAGACAGGCTGAGGGACATTCTCGCACTATAAAAAGTTCAACCCCCGTCGAAACGGGGGCGGTGTCCTCGCTGGGAAGCGAGGTCTTTGTAGAAACATGGCAACACGAAAAGAAGCGGGCGGTCAAACGGCGGGGGTGCCTCAAGACGGCTGACGTTTGCGTCGTTTGCGTCGCCTTGCCCAGTCTAAGGATGCTCGAAACCCTGTGAGGTCGGTCCTGCTCAATCCAAAGGAGAAACGTCTAAGCCTATAGACTGGCAGGCCGCCCTCTGCCTGTTGTCAAAAGTCAGGACAGTCTTGACCGCAAGCTGCCTCGCGGTAGCGATGTGTATCGCATCCAATGTGCGCAAAAAGGACGCCGTTTGAGGGATTTCCAGCTCTATCGCACCGTGGATAATCGTTTCATCGATGTCGATAAAGGTCAGCTGCCTGTTGATAAACGTACTGACTTTGGGATCAATGCCCCTGTTAGCGATAGCCCTTGCCATCTCAATTTTGGTAATGACAGAGGTTTGAATCTGCTCTTCCGATGCTATAACCCGGTCGAGTTCTGTCCTGGCTCTGTCGGAACTCGATTCGGTCGAAATGGCACTCAGGAGAAACGAGGTATCGGCGTAAACAGCCATCCATATCCTAACTACGGGTTTCATCCAGTAGTTCGGCGACCGGTTTCCCAAAATCGTACCTTGGTAAATCAGCAAAACGCTCGTAGTGCTTCGCCTGGTCTTTTGGGGTAAGCCGCACGACAAGACCCCTGAAGGACTCAGGGATGGTAAGATATTTGGCAAGTTCGTCGGCCTGGTATTCTATGGGAGCCTTGGCTGCATAACCCATGCCTATCACTTCCTGTCGCATTGGCGTTCTTGTCCTTGCACCAACATTCCGTCAATAATAGCAAAGGAGCATCGAGCAGACAAGCAGCCAGTGGGACAAAATGGGGACACATGAACCGTCCCTCCGTGCCCGTTGGTGCCCGCGCCCGTGTGCGAGCTGTCGCGTCATGAATAAATCTTACTGCGGTGCCCAATCTTGATGGCAATCACGATGCAGGCATCATCGTTAATCTCGCAGATGACGCGATAGTCGCCTACGCGATAGCGCCAGTAGCCGGAAAGATCCTTCGTCAGGCTTTTCCCTGTCCTTCTCGGATTGCTGCTGCCGTCAACGTTTTTTGTGAGCCAGACATCGATGTAGCGCTGCACCGAGGCATCGAGCTTTTTGAACTGCCTGAGCGCGGCCTTGTGCCACTTCAGCTGGTACGTCATCGCAGGCCGAGTTCCCGCATCGCGTCCTCATGGTCGATGAGTTCCAGGCTGTCAGCGGTCTTGGCCTGCTCGTATTCCCTGACGGCTTGAACATCCTCCCAGTCCTCGATCTGCTGCCACATCGCTTCCAGGGCAAAGCTGGAAATCGTCTTGCCCTGGAAACGCGCAAAATCGCTGATGCGACGGTACTCGTCCTCGCTGGTGCGGATATTAAGATGTCTCGTCTTGGCTGCCGAACTTGACATTATGGCCTCCTGGATGGTGTAACACGTTGTTGTTACAATCGATAGAGGTCATCTTACGCTCGAAAGCCAGCCGCTGTCAACTTATTCGCCTTATGCGTCAAATTGACAGTTCTCTCCTCAACAACTACGAGCCCCTCTGCCCCTTGTGGTATCCTGAAAGAGGTACGGGGCAACGCGACTTGACTACCATATCTGCCACTGAGGAGGAGATGTTGTGCGAACGGCGCTTGTTCCGGGAACCTTTGACCCTATCACGCTTGGACACATCGATGTCGTCATACGGACCGCTCAGCTCTTCGATGTTGTAATCGTTGGTATTGCAGCCTCGCAGAACAAGGGAGCCGGCCCTCTTTTTCCGCTTGAGGAGCGGGTTGCCTTTGCAAAGGATGCTCTGAGCACTCTTGCAAACGTGGAGGTAAAACCCTTCTCGCAACTCCTGGTGGATTTTGCGGTCGAGGTGGGGGCGCAGGCGATTGTCAAAGGGCTACGGGTTGTTACGGACTTCGAATCGGAGTTCCAGCAGTCGGCGTTAAATTACCGTCTCAACCCCAAGTTGGAGACGATGTTCATCATGGCAACGCCAGAGCATATGTACCTCAGCTCCTCGATGGTCAAGGAGATAGCGAGTAAGGGGGGCACGGTCAGCGAGTGGGTGACCCCTCTGGTCGAGAAGGCCCTGAACGAACGTTTTGCGTGATACTGAGGCCATCGCTGCCCAAGAGAGAACATTTCGCGTGATACCGAGGCCATCGCTGCCCGGGCGCCGCAAGTCGCTGCCGGAACGCTGCCCAAGAGAGAACTTTTTGAAAGATTTTTGATTTTCGAGGCATAAAGGTAACAATATGGTAAAATCTCCCCCAGAGCCTAAGCGGGCTCGTTGGTTCGCGGCTCAGGTTTCTTGGTTGCAACCTGTGTCGTTTGCGGTTTGCCCGTATGGGCAGAAAGAAAGGCTAGACATGGCTGAAGGAAAGGTGAAGTGGTTCAATCCGGATAAGGGCTATGGGTTTATCTCCCGGGAGGACGGGGACGACCTGTTCGTGCATTATTCGGAGATCCAGTCCGAGGGCTTTAAAACCCTTGAGGAGGATGCGCTGGTGGAGTTTGACATCACCACTGGGCAAAACGGCAAGCTCCAGGCGAGCAACGTCCGCAGGCTCTAAGAATAGAGGCATCCCGTTATCAAAGGAGGCGGCTTTAAGCCGCCTCCTTTGCTGTTTGCTCCACAAGAGTTCTGCAAAGCCACTCTGACGCGCTACGCTCCCACGCCGGAACCAAGGGTCACGAGAAGACCCCCCAGAAAACAACCCACACAGGCGATAAGCGCCACCGAACAACAGACGATGAGGACGATGATGGTTCGACGGCGACGTGCGGTCTCAGAGGCCGACCTCACGGCAGCAGAGGGCAGCTGAAGCGGCGAGGCCCCTGGTAAAAGCACGAGGGGCGACCCGCTGGGAGGCGCCAGTCGGGAGGGTGGCGTGTTGAGGCGCGTGCGTCCCAGATAGATGAAAAGCGAGCCGGCAGCCAGAGCAAAAATCACCATTGCGCTCAGCACAATCCCATTCGCAGCAGGATCGGTGACGCTTTCTGTGGCGCCCATGGCGCCCATGTTCTCAACAAGTGGCGCAAGAAGAAAGGTGACGCTCAGCGAAAACAGGTTGTTCAGCGCGTGGAAGGTCATATTCATCAGCATGTTATCCGTCTTAATCCGCATATAGCTCAGGCCCATGCCCAAAAGCATCGTCGGCAGAAAGCGAAAGAGATCAAGATGAAACACGCCAAAAATGATTCCCATGATAAGAACGCGCACGGCGACGCTTCGAATCGAGCCAAGACTTGCCAGCAGGGTGCCGCGATGCCAGGCCTCCTCACAGATGCCGGGCAGGATGGAAACAGCGATAAGGGCAAAGAGATAGGGGGCCGAGGTGACAAAGCTGCTCAAATCCTGTGAGACCTCGGTCATCTGCGGGAAGAGGGCGGCAAGAAGCAGCACGCAGACATAGGTCAAAAAGAAGGTTCCAAGATAGATGTAGAGACAACCGCGCCACTCCCAGGCCGCGCCCCTCCTGATGCGAAAGACCTTTCTGAGGTCAAGACGGCTTGCCAGGGCACTGAGCAGGGCAAAGGCCAGAATGCCAATCTCGGTGATAACGAGACCCCACATACCCAGGTGGTACTGGACAAAACTGCCGCCGAAGAGCAACAGAAGCATGCCGACAACAAAGCCGCCTGCAGCCCACGCTATCTTGCTTCTGGGCGTCTCCATATCATCCCTTTACCTCGCTGCCCCAGGGGCGTATCAGGCTGAACGTCGCCACGGGGTCATCACCGGCAATCGAGCGCCGCCTCTCTCGCATCTCGCATCTCGCAATCGAGCGCCGCTTCTCTAGTATAATTCATGGATGCCTAAAATCCTTCTGCATATCTGCTGCGCACCCTGCTCACTGGCGCCGATGAGACGCCTGACCGAGGCGGGCACGACCTTCCTTTCCTGGTATGACAATCCGAATATCGAGCCTGAGCAGGAGTATCAGCTTCGTCGCGACACCTTTTTTGCCCATGCCCGGCAATGCGGCCTTTCATACCTCGAGGGCGATTATGAGCCCAAAGCCTTCCATGAGGCCATCGCTTTGCATGCTGGCGTCTTTCCGCTCTCCGAAAATGACGCCGAGCGCAAAGAGGCCTTGCGCCTGCGCAGGGCACGGTGTGCGGCCTGCTATCGTCTGCGCTTCACGCGTCTGGCACAGGCTGCCCATGCACGCAACATTCCCTCCATCGCCACCACCCTGAGCGTCAGTCCCTGGCAGTTTACCGACCTCATGGCCAGTGAGATGGAGCGGGCCGCCGCGCTGTATGGGCTCACCTCGGCTTTTGCGGACTACCGTGCAGACTATCTTGAGACAACAAAGCGCTCACGGGAGTGCGGCATGTACCGGCAGAACTACTGCGGCTGCTCCTTCTCGCGCAGGGAGGCCGAGCTTGAACGGGCGGCACGTAAAGCGCACAGGCAAGCTGCCAAGGCCAGCAAGCAGTCGGATTCGCGATAGTGCTGACCAGCGATTTTTACTACGAGTTGCCCCCGGAGCTGATTGCGCAGAAGCCCGCTGTTCCGCGCGATTCCTGCCGCCTGCTCGTCCTTGACCGCAAAAGCGGCCTTTGCGAGCACCGCCAGTTCTTCGAGATAGGCGCCTACCTCAGGCCTGGCGACCTGCTCGTCGCCAATGAGACGAGGGTCATGCCCGCCCGCCTCATCGGTTACCGCGAGCAGGGTGGGGGAGAGGCCGAGGTGATGCTGCTTGGCCGCGCGCCGATGTCGGGTGCCCAAGATGAGCTCTGGGAGGCGCTCGTCAGGCCCGGTCGCCGTCTAAAGCCGGGCACTCGCGTCATCTTCGGGCCAGACCTGAGCGCTGAGATTATCGACTGGGGCGCAGAGGGACAGCGCGGTATGCGCCTCGTGCGGCTTACGCCGGCGCCCGATACGACACTCCGTGATGCCCTGCACGCCATCGGGCGCCTTCCGCTCCCACCCTATATCACGCACTTTTCTGGCGATGAGGAGCTGTACCAGACCGTCTATTCCCGCGCGGAGCGTTCGGCGGCGGCGCCGACGGCAGGCCTGCACTTCACGCCCGAGCTGCTCACGAATCTGCAGGCAGCAGGGGTCGGATTTGCGACCATCGAGCTTCAGGTTGGGCTTGACACCTTTCGTACGATTGAGGAGGTGCGCCCCGAGGAGCATCATATCCATACCGAGCGCTACTCCGTAAGCGACGCGACCATAGCGGCAATCGAGGAGGCTCACGCCTGCGGCGGACGGATTATCGCGGTCGGGACAACCAGCGTGCGCGCCCTCGAAAGCGCGTGGTCAACCCAGGAAGGGCGCCTGCGCCCCCGCCTGGAGGAGCAGACCGCGCTGTATATCATGCCGGGGTACCGCTTCACGGTTGTCGATGCCCTGATAACGAATTTCCATGTACCCCGCTCGACCCTGCTTTTGCTCGTCTCTGCCTTTGCCTCGCGAAAGGCCGTCCTGGCGGCCTACCGCCAGGCGGTAGAAGAGCGCTACCGCTTCCTGTCCTTTGGCGATGCCATGCTGATACAATGAGGGCGATACCGATGACGATTGCAGGCGGAACTGCCAAAACCGTCGACGTCGAGAACAGGAACAGGAAGAGCACCCCCATGAACATCAATCACGCAGGCGGCGGGCGTGCGCGCGCCGCTCATACAGCCCCGATGACAGAAGCATCAGCCCTATGAACCCCAACTTCGCCTTTACGCTGCAGCGTAACGATCCGGGCACCGAGGCCCGGGCCGCCGTCCTCAAAACGCCGCACGGCTCCATCCACACACCGGTCTTCATGCCGGTCGGCACGCGGGCAACCGTCAAGGCCCTGACGCCTCTTCAGCTGACGGCGCTTGATACGCAGATTCTTCTGGCGAACACCTACCATCTCTTTTTGCGCCCGGGCTCAGAGCTCATCAGCAAGGCGGGCGGCCTGCACCGCTTCATGGCCTGGGAGCGCCCAATCCTCACCGATTCGGGCGGTTTTCAGATATTCAGCCTCGCCGATACCCTCAAAATCGATGACGAAGGCGTGAGCTTTGTAAGCATCATCGACGGGAGCAGGCACCGCTGGCAGCCAGAAGACAACATGCGCGTACAAAATGAGCTTGGAGCAGACATCGTCATGCAGCTCGATCAGTGTGCGCCGTATCCCGCCTCGCGCGAGTTCGTCCAAACCGCCATGAGACGTTCCGCCGCCTGGGCCCGCCGCTGTCGGCTCGCGCAGCGACGCAGCGATCAGGCGCTGTTCGCCATCGTTCAGGGCGGCACCTTTCTCGACCTGCGCCTCGAAAGCATCGAGCGCCTGCTTGAGATTGAGCAGAGCAGGGCTCCTGAAGCCAAAGCCGTGTGCGCGCCCCATCAGGAGGCGCATGCCAAAACCGAGCCCGCGGCACCCCTGCAATTCGAAGGCTTCGGAATCGGCGGCTACTCGGTCGGTGAGCCCCATGAGCTGATGTTTGAGACCCTCGCAGACGTTGCGACCGCGCTTCCGCCAAATCGCCCGCGTTACCTCATGGGGGTTGGCAATCCGACGACGGTCCTACGCGCAATCGCCCTCGGTGTTGATATGTTCGACTGTGTGCTGCCAACGCGCACCGCCCGCACCGGCACGGCCTTTTCCAGCGAAGGACGGCTCAACCTGCGAAACGCCCGCTTTACGCGTGACTTTGGCCCGCTTGACCCCCTCTGCACCTGCCCCACCTGCACCGGTGGCCTGAGTCGCGCGTATCTGCGCCATCTTGTCATGTCAAAGGAGATTCTTGCCTCGGTGCTTCTCAGTCAGCACAACATCTTCTATCTCTTCGACCTGATGCGACGTGCCCGCACAGCCATCCTGGAGGGAAGCTACGGCGCCTTTCTCGCCGCCTGGCTTCAATCTCCCGCCTCGAAGGATTTCTAAGAAAGGTTATACTATGCGCTTGCACACACAGAACCGCTGCATGGACTCCCGCACGGCACCCTGCCGCTCGTAAAGCCAGCGACCGCACTGCCGTCCCGTGCCGTTCGGGAGAAGAAAAAGGAAGGGGATCATGGCTGACCGAAGATTCAAGGTAAAGAAAAAGCCGTCCGAGAAGCGGCCTCAGATAAGTTTGCTCATCCTTCTGCTCGTTCTGCTCGTTGTCTCGGTTCTCATATTCTACCCTCCCAACGAGCGCATCACCCAGGGACTTGACGTGCAGGGCGGCCTTTCGGTCGTGCTGCAGGCGAGCAAGACCGACGCTTCGGCGGTTTCGGCGGAAGATATGCAGGCTGCGCAGGAAATCGTCGAGCGTCGCGTAAATCTGCTCGGTGCCTCCGAGGCCAGCGTACAGCTGCAGGGCAGCAGTCAGCTGCTCGTGCAGATCCCCGGTATCGTCGATCAGACCCAGGCGCTCAATACCATTGGACAGACCGGGCGGCTGGAGTTCATGAACATTGCGGAGATCAGCGATGAGACGACCCGCAACCTGATTGACTACGGCTACGCACCCAACCGCGACTACCTGATCACATCGGGGCAGGCGGCAATCTCGCGGTTCGTGGACATCTCCAAAATCACAGACCCCGACCTCCAGGCGGCCCTTGATGCGCAGGAGCCTCTCGATGAGGGCAGGCTGCAGGAAGCCGAGGCACTGGTCTCCCTGCCCGAGATGCCGGTCAACGCCGAGCTCTTCTACCAGGTTTCCCTGACCGGAGGGGCGGATGAGGAAGAAGGGGCGGATGAGAGCACCACGAAATACCTGCCGCCTTTGGCAAGCTATACCAATCCTCTGACAAACGCGACCCTGCCGTTTGCGACCCTGGACGCAAACGCAATCTTTGCTCCAATCCGCCTTGCGCCTGGCAGCTATACGCCGGTCTTCACCGGGGCGGACATCACGCAGGTTACCGTTGGGCCACAGGGCCCGACGAGCCCGCATTTTGAGGTGAGCGTCACGCTCAACGCCGCGGCCACCGAGCGCTGGGGCGAGCTGACCACCGAGCTGTATCCCACAAAGGGCAAAGTGGGCATCGTTTTGGACGGCTATATGCAGTCGGCCCCTGCGGTGCAAAGTGCCATCACGAGCGGGCAGACCTCCATTACCGGAAACTATTCCTCCGAGGAGGCAAACTCTCTGAAAACCGTCTTGCAGTCCGGCTCCCTTCCCGTAAGCCTTGATGTCCAGACGGCCCAGGTCGTCGGCCCGACCCTCGGTCAGGATGCCCTGCGCTCGGGGGTTCTCGTTGCCCTCATCGGCCTGATTATCGTGGCCCTCTACCTCTTTGCCTTCTACCGAGGCATCGGCCTTCTCACCGCAGGTGCCATCGGCGTGTTTGCCATCCTGTATCTTGGCCTGCTGGCAGCCCTTTCTGCCTTCGGACTCTTCTCGCTCTCGCTTGCCGGTATCGCCGGCATCGTGCTTGCCATAGGCGTGGCCGCAGACTCCTCAATCCTTGTCCTTGAGCGCTTTAAGGAGGAGATACGCATGGGGCGCTCCGTCCGGGCAGCCTCGATTACCGGCACCCGGCATGCCATCATCACCTCGATAGACGCCGACCTCGTAACGCTTGTCAGCGCACTCGCGCTCTTCTTCATTGCCGTTGGCTCCGTTAAGGGATTCGGCCTGACACTGGCTCTTGGTGTCATCTGCGACATTGTTACCATGCTGATTTTCAAAGCGCCGCTTATCCGCCTGCTTGCGCCACGCGTCATAGCGAGCAGCCCGCGTTTCTGGGGCATCCGGGAGGATGAGGAGATTGCGCGTGCACGCGGTGAGATGATAAGGGGTGGCAGTCATGGTTAGGCCCTTCAAAAAGGAAATCAACTTCCTTGTCCACCGGAAGCTCTTCTTCATCATCTCCGCAGTGCTCGTCGTTCTCTCGATAGCGGCCCTGCCCATTCGGGGGCTGAACTTTGGCATCGAGTTCGTTGGCGGCACCTCTATCGACTTCAAGGGTACGGGAGAAATCAGCATCGAGCAGATGCGCTCCGCCTTTGATGAGCTTTCCCTGGCGGACCTGCCAGTCATCCAGACGACAAACGATGCGCGAACAGGGGAGTCCGGCTTTATCGTGCGCATCACGACGACCGATGCGGGGGAGGCTTCTGCCTACGCTGACCAGGTGGCTGCCACCCTCGGAATCGACGAGACAACGGCTGAGGTCATGACTATCAGCCCCAGTTGGGGAGCCGACGTTGCCCGCACCTCTCTGCTCGCCTTCCTTGCGGCCATCGTGCTCATCATCGCCTACATCGCTTTGCGCTTTGAGTACAAGATGGGCATTGTCGCGGTCATCTCGCTGATTCACGACATGCTTGTCATCGTCGGCGTCTACGCCGTCTTTGGCCGCGAGGTCACGCCAAATGTCGTCGCCGCCCTTTTGACCATCATGGGCTACTCGCTGTACGACACGGTCGTCGTCTTTCACCGCATCAACGACAATATGGCGACAACGGCAAACCACAGCTTCATGACCGTTGCCAATCACTCAATCAATCAGGTGTTCATGCGGACGATCAACACGACCCTCTCGACTCTGATACCGGTCGTCGCGATGCTGATATTCGGTGGAGAGACCTTGAAGGACTTTGCCTTTGCAATGGCAATCGGCCTCATTTTGGGCTCGTATTCCTCAATCGGCCTCGCCTCGCCGCTGTACGCGCTCTGGAAGCAGCGCGAACCCAAGTATCGGAAGCTGGCGGCAAAATACGGGGAGGGCCTCGACGAGTTTACGATTGCCGAGCAGCTGAGAGACTAGGCGAAGCCGAGCGACACGAGCGACAAGGACGACCGCCAAACAGCTGAGAGGCTGGGCGAAGCCGAGCGACACGGGCGACGCATCAAGAGCCTTCCCCCGCGGCGCCTTCCGGGGTCTCTTCTGTGGTGCCCTCGGCATCCGTCGCGCCCTCAGTGCTCTGGGCGTCAGGTAAAACAAGCTTCCAGGTCACCTGATCGCTTTCCTGATAGGAGAGGGCGTCGGGCAAAAAGACGACCGTCGTCAGCCCGGGTCCCGCAAAATAGAAGGTCGTGGTCAGAGGCGTGCCCCCTGCGAGATCGACCGCCTCGATGCCGCTTCGGATGCTCTCGCCCTCTTCGGTCTTGCCGATGAAGCAGTCGACGTAGGCAAGGCCCTCAGCATCGGTCATCATCCATTGCGTCGAATACAGGGTAACCGCGTGGTCGTTCCTGTTGTCGAATTCGACCGTGA
Organism: Coriobacteriales bacterium; assembly: GCA_031277035.1. Lineage (GTDB taxonomy): Bacteria > Actinomycetota > Coriobacteriia > Coriobacteriales > UBA8131 > JAIRXA01. The sequence continues at coordinate 26,755 of JAISLY010000022.1, forward strand.
CGGCAACGATTGGTTTGCCATCTGAGGAGATACCGTACTCCGTGATGCGCGTGACCCGGACCAACAGATTGCCGCAGTCGACCTGCCGGTTGACGGCAAGATTCTTGTACGGCGTCCCCTCCGGGGCATCGATGACGCGGGGAGGCAGCTTTTCGGGGCCGACCTCATCAGGAGTCGCAGGCGGTTGTGTATAAACGAGCAGTGCGACAGTGCTGGCACCGAGCACAAAGACGATAATCAGCCAAAACCAGAGCTTCTGATAGAAGGGCAGGACGCTCTTGCCGCAAAAGGGGCAATGCTTGATGTTGCTTACAATGCGAGTTCCACATTTACGGCAGTGGATAACCTTGCGCGGGAAGGCAGCGGAGATGGGATTGCGGTCGACAATCGACCCCCGACGTTTCCTGTCAAAGCGACTACCGGAATCAGAGAAGCGCCATTGTCGTGACCCTCTGCGATCCGAACGAGTCACCGAGCCTCCCGCCTGTGCATTGAGTGTACCGAATCGCTGAACCCCTGAACATCTCCTATTATAAACGCTGAGCGCCCGTTGCGCCCGGTATCCTTCGTCTCACTGCCCTGAAGACGCAATTTTCTGTCAAAATGGTATCAATACACGAACTGCGACACATGAACAGGCATGCCCCGTGCAGGACAATTGGAACGCACCGTCACTCGATTCGACCCTCGTGAGAACCCTTGCCGCCTCCTGCGGCATGGGCCCTCTTGCAGCGCGCGTACTGGTCGCACGCGGACATACCGATGTTGATACGGCCGGGCGCTTTCTGAATCCCGACCTTGAACGCGACTGGCTTGACCCGCAGACGGTGACGGGGCTTACTGAGGTAGCAGACGAACTCGAGGCGGCGATACGCGCCAGGCGTCGAATCATGGTCTATGGCGACTTTGATGTGGATGGCCTGAGCGCGACGGCCGTGATGTTGCGTGCCCTTGCAAGCCTTGGTGTGCAGGCGGACTACCTGATACCCCATCGTATGGATGAGGGCTACGGGCTTACCCCGGCATCTCTGGAGCGCATCCTGGCTCAAAACCCCGAATTTCTTTTGACGGTGGACTGCGGCATCTCGGCAGCTCCAGAGATTGCGCGGCTGCTCAGCTGCGGAATCCGGGTCGCCGTCACCGACCACCATGAACCGGGCAACGACCTGCCACGCGGGGTTGCGCTCGCAGACCCAAAACTGGAGCCCAATGCGCCCTGCGGAATACTTGCCGGCGTTGGCGTTGCTCTGAAGCTGGTTGCTCTTCTCGGAGGGCGCTTTGGGAAACCTGAGCTCTGGCGCGACCTGACCGATCTGGCCGCGCTTGGCACCATCGCCGACATGGTTGCGCTTACTGGAGAAAATCGCGCATTGGTCGCCGACGGCCTCAGACGTATTGAGCGTGCCCCGCGCCCCGGCATTGCCGCTGTGCTCGCCCTGGCATCGCGCGCCACAAAGCCGATACGGGCTACCGACCTCTCCTTTTCGCTGATACCTCGCCTGAACGCTGCGGGCAGGATGGGCGATCCGACGCAGGCCCTTGAACTGCTGCTCACCGACGATCCCGCCCGGGCTCACGACATCGCTCTTGAGCTCGACGCGCTCAATCAGACAAGACGCCAGGTCGAACAGGAGCTGTTTGACCTGGCAATCGAGCAGATTGAGCCGCGCGCCTCCTCTTCGACCAGCCTCATCGTGGTGGCCGGCGAGAACTGGCATGAGGGCGTCAGGGGCATCGTCGCCTCCCGACTTGCCCGGCGCTATGGCGTGCCGGCCCTGGTTTTCTCGCTGGTCGAAGAGGAGGCGCGCGGCTCGGGACGCAGTCGACCAGGGACAAATCTCTTTGCCCTCACCGAAGCCCTTGCTGAGGAGGCCCTGAGATTCGGCGGACACGAAGGAGCGATAGGTATAACGCTGCGTCGCGCGAACCTTGAGTCTTTCACCGCGCGTCTGCAGGCCCTCTATGCGGCGCAATCCACCGGTCAAAACTCTTGCAGCAGGCAGGTGGACACCTCGCTTGCCCTTGGAGAAGCCACGCAGCAATCGGTGCGCGAGCTTGAGCTTTTTGAGCCCTGCGGACAGGAGAATCGCCAGCCGCTCTTTGTCGTGCCCGATGTCTTTCTTAAAAACGCACGCGCAGTAGGGGCTGGACGCAACCATCTTTCCTTCTCAGTGACCGATGGACGTAACAGCCTGCCAGCCATTTGGTTTCAGTGCCCGGATGTTGCCCTGTTCACGGCATCCAGCGGCCCCTTTGACGTCCTCTGCCACCTGCAAAATGACAACTACAATGGACGGTGCCGCGTAAAACTGATGGTCACCGACGTGTTGACAAAGCCCCGTCCGCATGAGGGAAGCGGCGAGGACGCAGCGATACCGATAGATGCTCCCGAGCGGCCTGAGCCGTACCCTGCACAACGCCCAGGCCATCTGCGGACTGAGGAGATTCTCAGCGCCTTTCTTGGCAGGAACGCCACCCTTCATGCGGCCCAGGCCGAGGCGCTCTCCTTTCTTGAGGCCGGCGAATCGGTGCTGGCAATCATGGCGACCGGACGCGGCAAATCGCTCATCTTTCAGATGCGTGCGGCCCAACTTGCCCTGCATGAGGGCAAGGCGAGCGTTTTTGTCTATCCGCTGCGTGCCCTGATAGCCGATCAGGCATTCCATCTCAGAGAGCATTGCAGCTCCCTCGGGCTCAGGGTTGAGATTTTGACCGGCGAAACTCCGCAAGACGAGCGCGACGCCATTTTTGAGGAGCTGTATACCGGAACGCGGGCTTTGCGAGAAACGCCCCATCCGTCGCACGGCACAACTCCGCAGACCGCGCCGCACGGCATGCCGCCGCTTCTGCTCACAACCCCCGAATTCTGCCAGCTCCACGGTTGGCGCCTGGCCGCAAGCGGGCGAATCGGCCTTATCGTCGTCGATGAGGCGCATCATCTCGCAACTGAGGCAAGCGCCTCGCGCCCCGCCTACCGGGCTGCCACGCAGTTGCGTCAGATGTTTACCGATGCGCAGTTTCTCGCTCTGACCGCGACTGCCTCGGACAGGGAGGCCGCCACCATCGTAGAGAGCCTCGGTCTCACGCGGACCGTCATCGACGCAAGCGCACGGACCAACCTCTCGCTTGACGATGCGCGCAGGGTCAAAGACCGTGAGATATATCTTGCCTCGCTTGTCGCCTCAGGAGAGCATACCCTGATATATGTCAACGCGCGGGCCCAGACAATCGAGCTTGCAAAGATGCTGCGACGGCGTCTGTGTGCGCAGGGGGAGCGGATTGCCTTTTACCACGCCGGCCTGCCCCGCGCGACGCGCCTTGAAGTGGAGCGAGCGTTTCGCGACGGCCGGCTTGATGTTCTCGTCGCGACCAGCGCCTTTGGAGAAGGCGTGAGCATCCCCGACATCCGCCACCTGGTCCTCTACGGCATGCCCATGAGCGCAATCGCCTTCAACCAGCAGGCGGGGCGCGCTGGTCGCGACGGAAAGCCTGCCACCATACATCTGCTCTGCAACGAAACGGACGCGTTCCATAACCGCCTTTTGCTCGCGCGCCTCAATCCTTCACGCGCCGCGCTTGCGACCCTTTACCGCGTCGGGCGAGACCGCATACAGACGGCTCAGACGCCCGAGCGCCTCATCCGGGATACCGACGAGGAGCTGCTTGAGGCGTGCCGCAAAAGCGAGCAGGCGTTTCCGCTCGATGCGAGCGGCGTCAGGGCCGGCCTCGCCATTCTCGCCGAACTCGGCCTGCTTGAGATATTCGAGACCGGCGACGAGCGGCTTTTAGGCATGCCTTTTGCCTCGGGCAAGGTTGACCTGCAAAGCAGCAGCCTCTATCTTGAAGGGCAGGAGATGATTGAGAGTTTTGAGCGCTTTTGGCAATGGATGCAGCGCGCGCGATCGGATGAGCTGCTCACCGGCGTAAATCGGCCCCTTACACCGCAGGCGCAGGCAGTCATTCCCGCAACCGGTGGCGCTGAGAAGGGGTAAGCGGCCCCTTACACCGCGCCTTTGCGGCAGGTGAGATGTGGAGTATTGTGACGACCGATGATCCCATAACAGGGGAAGCCCGCTACGGGGACGTCTCCCTCGACGCCTTTGAGCGTCTGCTCGAGCAGGCGGCGACCTATCTGCCAGCCGATGAGCAGGACGTTCTGCAACGGGCCTACGACTTTACCCGGACGGCCCACCAGGGTCAGATCCGCAAGAGCGGCGAGGCCTACATCAACCACCCCGTTCAGGTCGCTCTCATTTTGGCGGAGTTGCGGATGGACCTTGACACGGTCGTGGCCGCGCTTCTGCATGATACGGTGGAGGATACGCCAATCACGCTTGATGAGATAGAAGAACAGTTTGGCTCAGACGTGCGTGGCCTTGTTGACGGCGTTACGAAGATAAGCCGCATTGAAATCGAATCTCTCTCAGAGCAGCAGGTCAACAACCTGCGCAAGATGCTGCTCGCCATGTCAAAGGACATCCGCGTCATCGTCATCAAGCTTGCGGACCGCCTGCACAACATGAGAACCCTGCAGGCCCTTCGTGAGGACCGTCGCATCTTCAAGGCGCGTGAGACGATGGAAATCTACGCTCCGCTCGCCAATCGCCTGGGCATCAATTCCATCAAATGGGAGCTTGAGGACCTTGCCTTTTACTATCTTGAGCCGGCGCGCTTTCAGCAACTCAGTCGCATGGTCAAGGAGAGCCGCAACGCGCGCGAGGAGTATCTCAAACGAACCATCGACCTGATTTCTGCCGATTTGAGCAAACTGGGCATCGAAGAGGGGGTTCAGATAACCGGCCGCCCCAAGCATCTGTACTCCATCTATCAGAAAATGGCCCAGAAGGGCAAGGACTTCTCCGAGATATACGACCTCATTGCGCTGCGCATCATCGTTGAGTCTATCAAGGACTGCTATTCCTGCCTCGGCGCGGTGCATAACCTCTGGAGGCCCATGCCGGGGCGCTTTAAGGATTACATCGCCAATCCGAAATATAACCGGTATCAAAGCCTGCATACGACCGTCATCGGCCCCGCAGGGCGACCGCTTGAGATACAGATACGCACCAAGGAGATGCACGCCACGAGCGAATATGGGGTCGCGGCGCACTGGCGCTACAAGGGAGGTCGGTCCGACGCGTCGGATGAGAGCCTCGATGAGCAGCTCGCCTGGCTGCGCCAGATGCTCGACCTGGTAGACGATGCCGATGACCCGCGGGAGTTCATGGAGGCGCTCAGGCAGGGGCTCACGTATTCCGAAGTCTTCGTGTTTACGCCAAAAGGCGAGGTCATAAGCCTGCGAGCCGGTTCGACGCCGATAGATTTCGCCTATGCAATCCACACGGAGGTTGGCAACCATTGTGTCGGCGCAAAGGTCAATGGATCCATCGTGCCGCTGTCCTACGAGCTGCAGATGGGCGACCGTGTGGAGGTTCTGACCCAGAAAAGCGCCTCGCCTTCGCGCGACTGGCTAAACCTGGTAAAAACCCCCTCGGCACGTTCGAAGATACGGGGCTATTTCTCAAAGATGAGTCGTGGCGATGACATCCTACATGGCCGCGAGATGCTGGGGCGCGAGATGCGGCGCAATGGCCTGGGCATCTCCTCCTCTCGTTCCGCGCACGCAATTCGCAAGGTCGCCGCCGATCTTGGGCATGGCGACCCCGATGACCTGATGGCCCTCATCGGCACCGGCAAACAAAGCGCTCGACAGGTTGCCAACAAGGTCTTACGAGCCCTGACACAGGAGCAGGAGGAGGAAGCGGCCCCAACGCCCCAGCAGCTCCTTGGCCTTGATACCCCGGCCACCTCGCCCCTTGAACCGGTGCGTGCGCGAAAACCCGCCCATCCCACCCGCTCAAAAAGTTCCTCGGGAGTTACCGTCAAAGGACTTGAGGGCGTGCTGGTGCGGCTCTCTCACTGCTGCAATCCTGTTCCCGGAGACCAGATCATCGGCTTTATCACCCGCGGACGCGGCGTGAGCGTACACCGGGACAACTGCCCCAATGCCCAGGCCCTGATGGCCACACCCGAGCGCGTTATCGAGGTAGCCTGGGCCGAGAACGAACGCGCGAGCGGAACCTACAATGTTGAGATATTCATCGAGGCCATCGACCGTTTGCGCCTCTACCAGGATGTGACGGTCGCGCTTGGCTCAAGCGGCGTGAACATCCTCGGTGCGAACATGTCGACCCACAAAGACGGCATCGTTGAGATGCGGTATCTCTTTGAGGTCAGCGAGATAAGCCATGTGGAGCGCATCCTGCGCGAACTGCGCGCAATAGAGGGAGTCATAGACGCCCGTCGCATGCTGCCGGGCGAGGTTGTCCGCAAGCGAAAGGAGTGAGTTGTATGCAGATAGAACCTCTTTCGATACGCTGCCATCATATGGGCGGTATGCTGATGAACTGCTTTCTGGTCTCTGCCGGGCCAGAGGCGAGAGAGCTTCTGGTCATTGACCCGGGAGATGAGCCTGAGCGTATCCTCGCGGCAGCGGCAGGGCGCAGGATACGCCGCATCGTGCTGACCCATCGCCACCCCGACCATATCGGCGCCCTGCACCGCCTTGTCGAGGAAACCGGCGCCGAAGTCTTTGCCCACCGCCTGGATGCACCGCATATCGCAGACCCCTTCCTTGACGATGAGGTGCTCGGCGACATCAAGGGCGCTCAGGGCATCGATGTCCTGCTCGAGGAGGGCGACCGTGTGCCGGTCGGCGACGCGGGAGGCGCGCAGTCTGCGGGCAGGCGGGCAGAAGAACAGGAGGCGGCACAGCATCTGCTCGTCCTGCACACACCGGGGCACACCATCGGAAGCATCTGTCTCTACGATGCCCAGGGCGCCGCGCTCGTCTCTGGCGACACGCTCTTCCGTGCCTCCTGCGGACGAACGGACTTCAACACCGGCAATGAGGCGCAGATGCGCGAGAGTCTTCGTCGTCTCGCGACCCTGCCAGACGAGGTGCTTGTCTATCCCGGACATGACGAGACGACTTCCATTGGCTGGGAGAAGCGTTTTGGCATCCTCCGTCCGTTTACAGCGTAGGTAATCGACGGGAAAGCCGATGTATGTCGCCGTGGTACAGATGGACCCCCTGCTTGGTGCTCTCAGGGAGAACGCCGAGCACGCTCTTGCCTGCATCGAGGAGCTGGCGGCGCGTCCCTACCCTCCCGATCTCGTCATCTTCCCCGCCTTCGCACTGTGCGGAGCGCCCCTGGAGGGCCTGGCGCACTCCACTGCCTTCGCTGCTGAGGCGCTGACGGTTTCGCGCGACTTCATGGCACGCGCCCCGTTGCCGACCCTGATAGGCTCGGTGCTGCCGCGCCCCTACGCAGGGCCCTCTGAGTCGATGACCTTCGTCTGTGAGCCGGAGGTTCTCTTTTGCCACGACGGCAGGGGAGGGGCGCTCGGTTTTGTCGATTTCATGGATACCTGGGAAGGGGGAGCGTACGGGGGAAGCATCAACCTGGTCATCGAGGGCCTTACGGTCGCTGTCTTCGTAGATGGCTATCCCGAGATGGGCGAAGACCTCTCAAACGTCGACCTTATCGTCATGCTGCTTGCAAAGTCCTACCGTGGCCCGGACGAAAGCTTCACGTCCTCAACGCAGATTAAGGTGCTCAGGAATCTGGCTCGCCGGGCAAACGCCTACCTTGTCGTTGCCAATCTTGCCGGTGCGCAGGATGGGGAGGTCTTTGACGGGGCCAGTCTCATTCTTGACCCCTTTGGGACGGTTCTTGCAACGGCCGAGCCCTTCATTGAGCAGATTATCGAGGGCAACTGTCTTCCCTCGTCTCTGGCTGCTCCTGCCGCCCACCCCCTGATTGTGCGTCCGATGCTGCCCTCCGAGGCCGACTGGCGGGCCCTGAAGGCCGCCCTGGGGGCCTTTGTGGAGAAAAACGCCTTAAACGGTGTCCTTCTTGAGGTAAAGGGCGACCTTGCCTCCTCACTTCTGCTGGATCTGAGCGTTCAGACCCTGGGGGCAAAGAGGGTTCGCGCTTTGCTTCTGCCCGGCCCGAATCGCGATACGGAAGCTCTGGCCGCCGCGGCAGCCTTTGCCCAGGCCCTTGATGTCAGACTGCAGAGCCTGGATATGAGTGCGCTGCTGCAATCCTTTCCGCATCGAGCAGGCAGCTCGCATTCAGACGGGCCTTCGTCGGGTCGACCAGCTCATGTGGCGGAGCCTTCGGCTCCGGATGAGCGGCCCAACCTGGCGGAGCCTTCGGCTCCGGATGAGCGGCCCCTCTCGGCAGCAAAGGCCCGTCTGATGGAGCGTTTGCGCGGAACCTGCCTGCTCGATGAGGCCGAAGCCCACAACCGCCTGCTTCTGAGCAGTGTGGACAAGACCGCGCTTGCCCTTGGCATGGCGACTTCCTTTGGCGATGTTGCCGCGCCATTCGCTCCGTTCGCAACCCTGTATCGCAGCGACATTCACCGACTGATTGAGTGGCGCATCGATCAGAAGGTCGAGGCCTGGCGTACACTTTTTGCCGTGATGAAAGATGAAGACGAGCTGCGGGCTTTGGCACGTATCGACAGGATATTGCATCTTCATATCGAGGAGGGTATGGGAATCGACCAGATACGTGAGCATGTTTCCAATGACCCGGGCGATACGGCGCCGAACAGCGCCTTTGTGGCCAAACTCCTTGAGAGCGTGCGACAGGCGGAACTGGGCAGACGACAGACGCCCATCTCTCCCTTCCTCGGCCCCAACGATCTGTACCTTGATAGGGCCTGGCCGGTGACAAACGGCTTTGTCGATCATGCAGAGTCAGCAGCGGCAGGAGACGAGCTCTTCGAGTACCTCGGATTGCTACAGGGTCGGCATCGTCCCGACGACTGGACCTTCATGTCCAACTGAGCAGGCAGGATACCACTTCGCATACGGGCAGGCATGCTTCCGGGCCTCCTGACGGAGTGGCAGACAATGATAGTAAAGGCTGATTCGCGATGCGCGCACACGAACTGCGAAACGATAGAAAAAGCACCCTGCGCTCCTCGGCAGTCCTGATGCTGACCGCCCTGATATGGGGCGGCGCGTTTGTCGGGCAACGAGCGAGCATGGAGTTCATCGGGCCGTTTCTGTTCATCGCCCTGCGCATGGCATTGGGTGCCGCCTCGCTGCTGCTCGTTGTGCTTTTGGGCGGCGCGTTGTTTCCTCGACGCCCTGAGGTGCAAACGAACGCCTTACGGGGCAGACGCTTTTTTCTTGCCGGCTGTGTCTGCGGTTTGGTACTGTTTTGCTCCACCGCGTTTCAGCAGGTGGGGATTATCGACGTGCAGGCCGGTAAGGCTGGCTTTTTGACGACCCTTTACATTGTCCTGGTTCCAATCCTGGGAATCGCACTGCGGCACAAGACGCATTGGAACACCTGGCTTGCGGTTCTGATAGCCGTGCTCGGCCTCTACTTTCTCTGCGTCCAACCGGGCTTTGCCATAGAGCCAGGCGACCTGATTGTGCTGGTGGGGGCTTTTGGCTGGGCCTGCCACATCCTCGTCATCGATCATTTTGTGCGCAACGCGAGCCAGCGCGATGTCCTGCGTCTCTGTGCGCTGCAATTCGTCTTTGCCGCTGTGCTCGCCCTGCTCTGCTCCCTTCTGTTTGATGGCTTCTTTCCCCGTGGCAGCGCTGACCTCCAGGCGTTTCTCGCAGCGCTTCCCTCCGTGCTCTATGTTGGCATCCTCTCGACCGGCCTGGCCTTTACCCTGCAGGCGGTTGGTCAACAGGGCCTGAGTCCGGCCGCGGCTTCGCTTATCATGTCCCTTGAGTCGGTCTTTGCCGTGCTCTGCGGCATGCTCATCCTCCACGAGACAATGAGCCTTCGAGAGGTGCTCGGTTGTGCGTTCATGTTTGCCGCCGTCGTCATCTCGCAGCTTCCCAGGGCAAACCGTGACACAGTCGCAAAGCCGCAAAAGCCCGGCGAGCCGACGTGAGGAAGCTGCCTTGCGCGGCCTGTTCTGTGGTACAGTATCCCTACTGATGTTTTAAGGATGCCAAAGCCTGACGAGGAGGTCACCATGCCGACCATTACCGCCAAGGAGGTTCGCGTACCCGCTGACGTCCTGCCCGAAGCCCGCGACACCTACCTTGACAACTACCTTTCCGCGACCAGGGCAACGGGTCGTCTCATGCTCTACGCCTGCGACCAGAAAATCGAGCACATGAACGGCGATTTTTTTGGAGAGGGAATAGCTCCCGAAGATAACGACCCCGAGCATCTCTTCCGCATCGGCTCGAGGGGTACCGTTGGCGTTCTGGCGGCTCAGAGAGGCCTCATCGCCCGCTACGCGGCGGATTATCCCCAGATTAACTACCTCGTCAAGATGAACTCCAAGACAAACCTTGTGGGTACCAAGCAGGACGACCCCTATTCACCCCTTCTCTATTCGCTGGAAAGCGTACTTCTCATGCGCGAGGCCGGTGTGAAGATTGTCGGCGTCGGCTACACGATCTATCTTGGCAGCGAGTATGAATCCACGATGATGTCCGAGGCGGGTGAGCTGATTGCCGAGGCGCACGCGGCCGGTCTTCTGGTCGTGCTGTGGATATACCCGCGCGGCAAGGCGGTCGCCGACGAAAAGGACGCTGATTTGATTGCCGGAGCCGCGGGTGTGGCACTGTGCCTTGGAGCCGATTTTGTGAAGGTCAACCCACCGAAGGCAGGCGAGGGGAGCACGTCGGCCGAATTGCTCGCCCGCGCGTCTGAGGCGGCGGGACGCACCGGCCTGGTCTGTGCCGGCGGCTCGACGGTTGACGCCGAGCGCTTTCTGACGCAGCTTTATGAGCAGATTCACGTGGGCGGAGCCGCGGGTAACGCAACCGGTCGCAATATCCACCAGCGTCCACTCGATGAGGCGGTGCGCCTGACCAAGGCCATCAGCGCCATCACGCTTGCGGATTACGAGATACAGAGGGCACTCGCGGTCTTTGAGGGCAAAGAGGATTTTGACCCCCAGGGCACTCCCGTCTGATTTCTGCTACGAGCGGCAGAGGCCTTACACCTTACTGGCTTTCGTGCCGTCTGAAGAAATCGGTGCGTGGAGGCAGTTCTCGTACGAGATGCCCGCCTCGCTCAATCTCTGCAGGGGAGCAGAAGGGCTCAAAACCTTTGAAGATATGCTCCCAGGAAAAAAAGACCCTCTCCTCGACATCAAACGCAAGATAGTCAAATATCATACGAGTGCCAAGAGGCGCGATGGGGTGCATCAGAATTGTGCAGACACGCAGCAGGTAAAAGGCGTTGCGCAGCACCCCTCGCCGCTCAGCTGCCCCGTCGCCCGCCTCCCTGATAGCCTCAGACCAGTACTTGTTGGCAAAGCGGATAAAGTCACCCATGAGCTGCATGACCGTATGAAGCTCCTGTCGGTACATCAGGCGTTCATACTCCAGTATCGTCTCCTCTGCCCTGGCCTTGATCTGTGGCGCAGGTGCGCCAAGCGGCAGCATCCCAGCGCTGTCCCGTGCCGCCGCATAAAAGCAGGAACGCGCCAGACGATTGAAGACATTGGTCAGGAGCTGACCCTCCCTGAGCACCGGGTCCGCGTCCTTTTCCTGCGCCGAGGGATTGAGCGGTTTTGGCTGAAAACTCGTCGGACGCAGGCCCAGACCGAGTGCGAGAAAATGGGCCCGCAGCTGTTCGGGTGTGTAGTAATCAAGCAGCTCATCGGCCATCGGTGGCCTGACGGTGCCGGAGGATGAGGCTTTTTTTCCGAGGAACTGGAGATGGTAATTTGCGACCAGCAGGGATTGTTGCAGCTCGCCGGGTTCAGCTTTTCTTCGTGGTTCATGCGATGCGGGCAGGGCGGCCCACATCGCGGTCTGCGCAACCCCGTAGAAGTAGAGATTGTCCTGACCGATGAACTGATAGATGGTGGCCTCGGGGTCACACCAGTAATCCTCCCAACTCTGCCCTTCAACAACCGGTCGTTTGGGGTTGAGGCTCTCAATCCCGCGCCCGGCGTTCTCAAGCCAGGTGCGCGTGAAGCTGATTGGTGCCCACAGCGATTCTGGCCAACACCAGACCGTCAAACCCGCTGTGTCCTCGATGACCGGGGCAGGTACCCCCCAGGCGATATTGCCGGTTATACGAAAGGGTACGAGCGTCTTGCCGGTGCGAAAGCGCACTCCCTGAGCGTCAAGGGTGCTGCGTGCCACGTCGCGCGCCTGCAGGGAGTCGAATGCAAGTTCAAAGGACTGCTTGTTTGCCTCCGCCTCACTGAAGCGATGGGGGGGCAGGACGGGGGCAAGTGTGTGGTATTCCTCAAGATGTTCGTTTTTGACATATATGATGGCCTCGCCCAAAAACTCGTCGATGGTGTTACGCACGATGTCGCGCGAGAGCCCATCGGATTCGAGATCGGCAACATGGTCCTTGAGAAGCTGCTTGAACGCAGGCAGATCAAAGTACCAGTTCTCAACCTCACGCATGACCGGCCGCTTGCCGGAAAGCGCACTGATTGGATTGATGAGGTCGACGGGCAGATACTGGTGGCCAAGGTCGCATTCGTCAGCATAGGCATGCTCGCTCTTGCAGCCGGGTATCGGACAGCGTCCGAGAACCTGTCGGCCGTTGAGAAAGCTCTCTGCCTCCTCATCGTAGAACTGGGCGGTGGATATGCGATGCAGCCAACCGTTGTCATACAGACGCCTGATGATATCTTCGGTCATCTCCACATGAAGAGCCCTGGAGGCGCCCAGCCCTGATCCTTCGAAGATGTCGCAGGAAATTGCATAGGCTTTGAGGGTGGCTGCCTGCGCGTCATGGTTTTGCTGCACGTAGGCCTCGATGCTGCCCTGAAACTCGCCTGCCTCGGTGAGCTTGCGGTAGCCTTCATCAATCGGCGAACCGTAGCAGTCGGTGCCACAGACGAACAGTACGTTTTCTGCACCGATGCGATCGCGCAAAAAACGCGCGTAGGTGTCTGCCGGCACAAAGACGCCACCAATGTGCCCGAAATGCAGGCCCTTGTTGCCATAGGGCATGCCGGATGTGACAACGGCTCTCTTGGGGAAGGTGGGACGGGCAGGACAATCCGACATCTCTATTCTCACTCCTTGGTAATCGCCGTACTTCTTATTTCTCCCATGTAGTACGATTATCGCATACACACGGCAGAAAGGATGGACGGCATGGCCGACTTTGATTTTGAACAGTTTAAGAGGGATCTTCTGGACGGTGTGGGCAAAACGGCCGATGCGGTCTCGAGTGCGGCAAAGGACGCGGGTGCGGATGTACGACGCTTCAAAGAATTTAACGAGGTCGGCCGCGACCTTGCGCGAAGCGGGGCAGTGACCAGCCACGGCGGCAACCTCAGCGAAAGCGACGGGAAGTCCATCTGGATCACCCGCACCGGGGCGCAACTCGGACACCTTTCGCCAGGCGATGTACTCGGTGTCGGTTGGGAGCCGTCCGAACGCGACGCCGAGGCCTCGATGGAGCTGCTCGTGCATCGCGCAATCTATCATGCCCTTGACCGTGAGGCGATGGTTGCCGGCGTCGCGTTTGGGCGGAAGGCCATCGTCCATGCGCACAGCAGATACGCGACCTTTCGCTCGATGATAGGCGACGCGATTCGCCCGGCCGATTCTGAGGGAATCCATGTCCTTGGAAACGAGATTGCCGTGTTGGCACCGCACAAGGCGGTTGCCAGTGAGGAGGTTGCGCAGATGATGACCGATGTCATCAGGCGCGGCGCGCGTATCGCCGTTGTACGGGCGCATGGCCCCTTTGCCGTCGCTGAGAGCCTTGAGGAAGCCTACCGCCTGGTATCCTGCCTGGAGTATTCCGCAGAACTGCTCACCCTTTTTGAGATGACGGGGCGGCCGAGCGCATAGGTTTGCTGGGAGCTGGTATGCGGTGAAGCGTGTTGCAAGTCCACAAACGACCTGGCTTGAATACGGGGCCCCCAAAAAGTACACTGAGCCCGTAAGGGCGAGGGACTTTTTGGGGATAAGGAGCAACCGCGAAACGAAGTACGTCCGAGCCTGCCTGGCAGGCTCGGACTACGGTGTGAAGCGTGTTGCGACGTGGTGCCCGGGGTGGGAGTCGAACCCACACGTCTTTCGACAAAGGTTTTTGAGACCTCCGCGTCTGCCATTCCGCCACCCGGGCGCTCACACAGGGCACAGAAAACGAAGCCTGCGGCGGACGTATTGTAGCATAGGGAGCTGATTGAACCGATGTATCTTGTCCTTCTGACTGGCGGACTTGCATCAGGCAAGGGAACCGTACGCACCCATCTGGAGAAGCTGGGCGCCCGGACACTCGATTTGGACGCGGTCGCGCGCCAGGAGCAGGAAGATTCCGATGTCCTCGAACAACTTGAGGCAGCCTTTGGGCCAGGCATCGTTGACGGCTACGGCAAACTGAACCGCCGCCTGCTGGCCGACCGCGCCTTTGTGAGCGCCCAGGACACCGAGCGCCTGAACGCCATCTGCTGGCCACCGGTCGTCAAACGGGTCGAGGCCTTCCTCGCTGAGGAGCAACGTCGCCACGCGGCGGGCGCAGGCGGCCCTGTTGTGCTTGAGGTTCCCCTCCTGGTTGAGTCGGGTGTCGAATTTGAGCAGGCAGACGAGGTGCTTACGGTCGCTGCTCCCGAGCAGCTGCGCCTTGCGCGCGCCTGTGCCCGCGGCATGCGAGAGGCCGACGCGAGGCGACGCATCGAGCAGCAGGCAAGCGATGAGGAGCGGGCCGCCATAAGCGATACGGTTTTTGACAACAGTGGCGACCTGGAGGCGCTGTATGCCCAGGTGTTGGCCTGGTATGAGAAGCGCAGAAGCGAGGGCTTCTTCTGATACGCCTTACGACCAGGGCCAGCCGACCAGGACAGTAGATCGGAAGGGGTACGAAGCAGTGGCACAGATGGACGATTCATCCGTCCAGTGGACGGATGAAGGCTGGGCGAGCCTGCGAGCCAGCCTGGTAGGATGGTAGATTGGAAGGGGTACGAAGCAGTGGCACAGATGGACGGAAAGCTCACTTTTGAGCAGTTGGCGAAAGGCAGCTTTGAGGTCGTGGCGCCCTATGAGCCCGCAGGCGATCAGCCGCAGGCCATCGCGGCTTTGAGCCAGGGTATCCAGGAAGGCCTGCGCTATCAGACTCTGCTTGGCGTCACCGGATCGGGCAAGACCTACACGATGGCCAAGGTTATCGAGCAGGTGCAAAAGCCCACGCTCGTCATGGCACCCAACAAGACCCTGGCGGCCCAGCTGGCAGCCGAGCTCAAGGAGTTTTTCCCGGCAAACGCCGTTGTCTACTTTGTCAGCTATTACGACTACTATCAGCCCGAAGCCTATGTGCCCACAACCGACACCTTCATCGAAAAGGACGCCTCAATTAATGAGGAGGTGGAGAAGTTGCGCCACGCGGCGACTGCGGCCCTTCTCAGCCGCAGGGATGTCATCGTCGTTGCCTCGGTGAGCTGCATCTACGGCATCGGCTCACCGGCCGACTACGCCGGCATGGCGGTCTTTCTCGACAAGAGCAAGCCTCTGGACCGCGACGCTCTTATCCACGAGTTAATCGACATTCAGTACGACAGAAACGACTACGAGCTTTTGCGTGGCACCTTTCGTGTGCGCGGTGACGCGCTTGATGTGTTTCCGCCCTACGCCGACAACCCGCTGCACATTGAGCTTTTTGGCGATGAGATTGAGCTGATAAGCGAGGTGTCAAACGTTACGGGCGAAGTCCTCAAGACCTATGAATCCGTGCCAATCTGGCCCGCCTCGCATTACGTGACCGGGCGCCAGAAGATAACGGCCGCGCTCGATACCATCAAAGCCGAGCTCGCAGAGCGTCTTGGTGAGTTTCGCGCGGCGGGCAAGTTGCTGGAGGCCCAACGCCTTGAGCTGCGCACAAACTACGACCTTGAGATGCTTGAGACCATGGGCTTTTGTTCCGGCATCGAGAATTACTCGCGCCACCTCGACGCCCGCTCGCCCGGTGAGCCGCCCTATACCCTCATCGACTACTTTCCCGATGATTTTCTGACCATCATCGACGAGAGCCACGTCACCGTACCCCAGATACGCGGCATGCACGAAGGCGACCGCTCGCGCAAGATTACGCTCGCCGAGCACGGCTTTCGCCTGCCGAGCGCCCTGGATAACAGGCCGCTTCGATTTGACGAATTTGAGCAACGCGTGCGGCAGTTCGTCTATGTGTCCGCAACACCGGGCGACTACGAGGGCCGCGTTTCTGAGGCGACCGTGGAGCAGATTATCCGTCCGACGGGACTGCTCGACCCCGAAATCATCGTGCGCCCTGTTCGCGGGCAGATAGACGACATCAGAGATGAGGCCCGGCTGCGAACGGAGCGGGGCGAGCGTGTGCTCATCACAACTCTGACGAAGAAGATGGCCGAAAGCCTGACCGACCACCTGCTTGACCAGGGCACCAACGCACGCTACATGCACTCCGACATTGGAACGCTTGAGCGGGTGGAGATTCTGCGCGACCTGCGCCTGGGCAAGTTTGACGTACTTGTTGGGATAAACCTGCTGCGTGAGGGCCTCGATTTGCCCGAAGTCAGCCTCGTGGCAATCCTCGATGCCGATAAGGAGGGCTTTCTGCGCAATCACCGCTCGCTGATTCAGACCATCGGCCGCGCCGCCCGCAACGTCTCAGGTCAGGTCATCATGTATGCCGACAACATCACCGATTCGATGCGTTCCGCAATCGATGAGACACAACGCCGCCGCACGCTGCAGACGCGCTTTAACCTCGAACACGGCATCGAGCCGGCAAGTATCCGCAAGGCGATCAATGACATCATGGCCTTTGTCGAAGAGCTTGGCGAAGACGCGGCAGGGGAGGACCAGGTCATGGAGGAGCTCGCGGGCATGGCGCGCGAGGAAGTGCTGCGAATCATCGGTTCGCTGGAAGATGACATGGCCCTGGCGGCGCGGGATATGGATTTTGAGGAAGCGGCCCGTCTGCGCGACCAGGCCGTGCGGCTGCGAGCCCGTATCGAGGGCTCTTCGGAGACAGACGTCCTGGCCCGCCTGCGCAAGACCTCCCGAAAAAGCACACCGCGACATCACCGATAGCGGAGCGGCAAAGCGCCTTTCCCGGGCTCTCTACCCAAGACTTTGCCGCAGGCGGTATCGCCACCGGATACGGGGCTGCATCGAGCGAAGGTATGCGCTAGAATAGGCTCTTTCGGCACAACCTGTCAGTTTTGAGGGATTCTCCTTTGCAGATGACACCCTCAGGAGAGGGGAGAGCGAGTTGAACGAACCAGCCCCGAAGGCCGCGCGCGGCCTGTACGAAAAGCGTTTCGAGCACGATGCCTGCGGTATCGGCATGCTCGTTGACATAAAGGGGCGCACGTCACATCAGCTTGTCGAGAACGCTGTGGCCATCCTTGAGGCGCTGACCCATCGCGGCGGCGTCGGATATGAACCTCTGACCGGCGACGGCGCCGGCATCCTGCTTCAGATTCCCGATGCCTTCATGCGCCGGGTCACCGCGCTTGAGGGTATCGAGCTTCCCGCGCCCGACTCAGGCATCTACGGCGTGGCCATGACCTTTGCCTCGCCGGACGCGGTGCGTCGCGAGAAGACCATCGAGCAGTTCTGTGAGCTTATCCAGGAGGAGGGTATTGAGGTTCTCGGCGTCCGTTCCGTGCCGGTCTCACCCGACAACCTCGGGCCCACCGCAAAGGCGGTTCAGCCAAGCATCCTGCAGGTCTTTACCGGCGCTCCGAATGGCATGGATCGCGAGACCTTTGAGCGTCGCCTCTACATCATCACCAAGCGCTCCGTCCAGGAAATTCGCAATCGCACGCATGATGCCGACCCCTATTTTTACCTTGCGTCCAACTCCTCGCGCACCATCGTCTATAAGGGAATGCTCCTGCCCAGCCAGCTTGCCGAATTCTACCTCGACCTCAAAGATACCGAGCTCACCAGTGCTATTGCACTCGTGCATTCGCGTTTCTCCACGAACACCTTTCCCAGCTGGGAGCGCGCGCACCCGATGCACCACATCATCCACAACGGTGAGATAAACACCATCCGTGGCAATGCCAACTGGGTCAAGGCGCGGCAGGCGCGCATGTCCTCCCATCTGTTTGGCGAGGATCTGAAGCGGGTCTATCCCGTCATCAACGAGGACGGTTCGGACTCAGCGATGCTCGATGACTTTCTGCAGCTTCTGTTGCACGCCGGCTACCCGCTGCACCTGGCCGCCATGCTCGCCATTCCGGTGCCCTGGGAGGAGAACTTCGATTTGCCCGAGGACGTCCGGGCGATGTTTGAGTACAAGAGTTGTCTGGTCGAGCCCTGGGACGGTCCGGCCTCAGTGGCCTTTACCGATGGGCGCTTTGCCGGTGCGATTCTCGATCGCAATGGCCTGCGACCCTCGCGCTATTACGTGACCACCGATGACCAGCTTATCCTTGCGAGCGAAGTGGGCGTTTTGCCCATCGAGCCCGAGAAAATCGTGCGAAAGGACCGTCTGCGCCCGGGGCGCATGCTGCTGGTCGATACGCTTGAGGGTCGCATTGTCGAGGATGAGGAGCTGAAAGCCGCGGCCGCTGCCGAGCTACCCTATCGCGCATGGCTTGCTGAGCATATGCTTCAGCTGGAGGAATTGCCCGAGCATGACGGGGAAGGCGACACCTGGCATCATCTCGTGCACACGGCAAAGCAGCACGCAACCGACAAGGTCTGGCCTCAGAAGCAGTTGGCCGACCTGCTGCGCCTTGAGGAGTTCATGCAGCCTGCGGCCGAAGAGCAGACCCGTGAGCCGAACTTTCTTGAGCGTCAGAAGATATTCGGATACACCTTTGAGGATCTGACCCTCGTCTTAAAGGGCATTTCGGAGAAGGCGGATGACCCAATCTCCTCAATGGGCTACGACGCCCCCCTGGCGGTTCTCTCAAAACGACCGCAGCTTTTGTATAACTACTTCAAGCAGCTGTTCGCGCAGGTCACCAACCCACCGATTGACGCCATCCGGGAACACCTCGTGACCTCCTCCATCGTCCACTTTGGCAGCGAAGGGAACATCCTTGAGCCCGATGAGGACTGCTGCCGGATGATAAGCCACCATACCCCCATCCTTTCTACTGAGAATATGCGAAAGCTCCGCACGGTGCGCGAGGAGGGCCTTGGGGCAATCACCCTCCCCATCCTCTTTGACGCGCAGCGCCCCGGTGCGCTCAAAGATGCCCTCAACACCCTGTTCGCGGCCGCCGACGCGGCCCTTGAGCAGGGCTACAACATCATCATCCTCTCGGATCGCGACACCGATGCACACCGCGCACCCATACCGGCCCTGCTCGCGGTCTCCGGCCTGCATCACCACATGGTACGCGCGGGCACGCGCACGCAGATAAGCATCGTCATCGAGACCGGAGAGGCGCGCGAGGTGCATCATCATGCCCTGCTCGTCGGTTTTGGCGCAAATGCCATCTGCCCCTGGCTGGCCTTCGAAAGTATCGAGCAGCTCTGCGCCCAGGGCCTCATTCGGCTCGACGCACAGGATGCCATCAGGAACTACCGCACGGCGCTGACAAACCACATCGTCAAGGTGATGTCCAAGATGGGCATCTCAACCGTACGCTCCTACCACGGTGCCCAGATATTTGAGGCCCTCGGCCTTTCCAGCGAGCTCATCGATGCCTACTTTACCGACACGACCTCGCGCATCGGCGGCATCACGCTTGCAGACCTTGAAGCCGAGACCACGCGACGCCACGCCGCCGCCTTCGATCCGGTGACCGCCGCTCTCCCGCTCGATCCCGGTGGTGAATACAAATGGCGCGCGAAGGGGGAGTATCACCTGCTCAACCCAGAGAGCATCTACTACCTGCAACAGGCCGTACGCACCGATGATTACGCGATGTTCAAGCGCTTCTCGGCCCATATCAACGACCGCAGCCGCGAGCTCAAGAATCTGCGTGCCCTCCTTGATGTCGTCTGCGTGGACAAGCCCATACCCATCGAGAGCGTTGAGCCGGTAGAAAGTATCGTCAAACGCTTTAAAACCGGCGCGATGTCCTTTGGCTCTATCAGCAGGGAGGCTCATGAGTGCATGGCGCTTGCCATGAACAGCCTCGGCGCGAAGTCCAACACCGGTGAGGGAGGGGAGCACCCCGACCGCTATGCGCCCGACGCAAACGGAGAGAGCCGCAACAGCTCAATCAAGCAGGTCGCCTCGGGGCGTTTTGGCGTGACCATCCAGTACCTGAACTCCGCAACCGAGATACAGATTAAGATGGCTCAGGGTGCAAAACCGGGCGAAGGCGGCCACCTGCCAGGCCACAAGGTCTATCCCTGGGTCGCTGAGACGCGCTTTTCAACTCCCGGAGTCGAGCTCATATCGCCTCCGCCACATCACGACATCTACTCCATCGAGGACCTCGCCCAGCTCATCCACGACCTGAAAAATGCCAACCGCGACGCACGTATCAACGTCAAACTCGTCAGTGAGGCGGGGGTTGGCACCATCGCGGTCGGCGTGGCGAAGGGCCTGGCCGACGTCATCGTCATAAGCGGCTTTGACGGCGGTACCGGCGCTGCGGCGCGCACCTCCATCCGTCACGCCGGTCTGCCCTGGGAGCTTGGCGTGGCCGAGACGCATCAGAGCCTCGTGCAGAACAAGCTGCGCGACCGGGTGAGTGTGGAGACGGACGGCAAGCTGTTCACGGGTCGCGACATCGTCATCGCCGCCCTGCTCGGTGCCGACGAGTTTACCTTTGCCACCGCCCCTCTGCTGGCGATGGGCTGCGATATGATGCGCGTCTGCAACATCGACACCTGCCCGGTGGGCATCGCCACACAAAATCCTGAATTGCGCAAGAGGTTTTGTGGCAAACCCGAGCACGTCGCGAACATGATGCGCTTCATCGCCCAGGAGGTGCGCGAGTGGATGGCCCGTATCGGGGTTACCTCCTTTACCGACCTCATCGGCCATGTGGAGCTTCTGCGCCAGATTACCGTGCCCTCCGACAGCAAGGCTCGCGGCGTGGATCTGAGCCGTCTGCTCTTTTCGCCCTCTGTCTCCGAGGAGGAAACCAAACGCCATAACACGCATCGGCAAGACCATCATCTTGAGCGCGAACTCGACCTGCGCACGCTTCTGCCACTGTGCCGCAAGGCCATCTGCGAAGGCGGACGTGTGGACGCCTGCCTGCATATCTCAAACCGCAATCGCACCCTGGGAACGGTGCTTTCCAGCGAGATTGTCCGTGCACGAGGGGCAGCGGGACTTGCAGACGATGCCATCCACCTGCGCCTGACCGGCTCGGGAGGCCAGAGCTTTGGCGCCTTCCTCGCTCCCGGCGTTACGCTTGACCTGAAGGGCGACACGAACGACTACCTGGGCAAGGGCATGAGCGGTGGTCGCATCATCATCGCCCCGCCCGAAGGCTCTCGTTTTGAGGCGGGGGAGAACATCCTCGTCGGCAACGTTGCCTTCTATGGGGCAACGAGAGGCGAGGCCTACCTGGCTGGCATGGCTGGCGAGCGTTTCTGTGTGCGCAACAGCGGTGTGAAGGCAGTTGTCGAGGGAGTTGGCGACCACGGCTGCGAATACATGACCGGAGGCGTTGTGGTCATCATCGGCTCGACCGGGCGCAACTTCGCCGCTGGCATGAGTGGCGGCGTTGCCTATGTCTGGGACCGGGACGGCACCTTTGCGCAGAACTGCACGACAGGCAATGTGACCCTTGCCAAGTTGGGTGAGAAGGACCGTGCGGTCGTGCGCTCGATGCTGAGCGACCATCTTGCCTACACCGGCAGTGAGCGCGCACAGGCCCTCCTTGACGATTTTGAGACCGTAATCGAACAGTTTACGATGCTTATACCAAACGATTATAAGAAGATCATAGATGCCCTCGACGAGGCCGAGCGCCTTGAGTTGCCCGCCGAGGAACACGCACTCTATGCCTTCGAATCTGTCATTTTGGGCAAGAAGGCCAGTTAGGGGTACCAGAATGGGAAAACCGAGCGGCTTCCTCGAGTTCGAGCGCGTTGCGGCCATTGGACGGCCCATCGCCGAGCGCATTGTCGACTTTGACGAGTTTCATGCCCTCCAGCGCCCCGAGATACTCGTGGAGCAGGCCGCGCGCTGCATGGACTGCGGCGTCTCCTTCTGCCACGCGGGCATGAGCGTTGCCGGCACCTCCATCGGCTGTCCCCTGAACAACCTCATCCCCGAAATCAATGACCTCGTCTACCGAGGACTCTACCACGAGGCCTATCGCCGCCTGCGCAAGACGCATCCCTTCCCTGAGTTTACCGGCCGTATCTGTCCGGCGCTTTGCGAGGGCTCCTGCACCCTTGGCGAGCATGACCTCCCTGTGACCATCAAGGACATTGAGCATTTTCTGGATAAGAAGGCCTTTGAGGACGGTCTGCTCACACCGCGCGTCCCAACACGGCGCAGCGGCAGGCGTGTAGCGGTCATCGGCTCGGGACCGGCAGGTCTGGCCTGCGCCGAGCACCTCAACCAGCTTGGCGAGCGGGTCACGGTCTTTGAACGGGCAGAGCGACCCGGCGGCCTTTTGACCTACGGCATCCCGAATATGAAGCTTGATAAGAAGGTCGTGGATCGCAGGATTGGGATACTGGAGCAGGAAGGTGTGCGCTTTGAGACGGGTGCTGGAATAGGAGAAAACGTCGGGGTCGGCGCACTGCTCGACGAATACGACGCCCTCGTTCTGTGCGGCGGGGCGACGGTCGCCCGGACGCTCAATGTGCCCGGCGCCGACCTCGAAGGCGTCGCGCCGGCTGTTGTCTATCTCAAAAATGCGACCCAGCGCCTTATCGACGAGGGCTTTGAGGGGCCGGCCTGGCTCAACGCCGCCGACAGGGACGTCTGCATCGTCGGAGGCGGCGACACCGGCAACGACTGTGTTGCAACGGCCATCCGCCAGGGCGCCAGAAGCGTCACACAGTTTGAGATCGTTGCGAAGCCTGACGAGAACCGCGCCGTGAACAACCCCTGGCCCCTGTGGCCGCGCGTCTTTAAGACCGACTACGGCCAGCTTGAGGCAATCGAGTTGTTTGGCGCCGATCCGCGCGAGTTTGAGACCTCCATCACAGAAATCTCAGGCGATGCGAAGGGCCGCGTAAAGGCGGTAAAGACGATGCGCTATCAGAACTTCAAGCCGATTGAAGGCACTGAGTGTGAGCGTCCTGCCGGTCTTGTTCTCATCGCAATGGGCTTTCTTGGCCCGGAGCGCACGCTCATTGATGCCCTGGGGCTTGCAACCGACGCCCGGGGAAATGTGGCAACCAGTGCAGGCAGCTATGCGACCTCCCTCGATTCGGTCTTCTGCGCCGGCGACATGCACCGGGGGCAAAGCCTCGTCGTCTGGGCCCTGATGGAAGGCCGTAAGGCCGCGGAGGAATGTCACGCCTACCTGAGTCGTACCTAGGCGTTTTGGGCTGTGCTGCGCGTTGGAGGCGCGGCCGAAGGGAGAACCTGCGTGCGCCGTACGCAGGGATACGAGGGAGAAGGGGAGCGCAATGAGCAGGAAAAAGACGCCGTACAAGACCTATCTGGCCGAGGAGGAGGTTCCGCGAGCCTGGTATAACGTCCGCGCCGATATGAAGACCGACCATGCGCCCATCCTGCATCCGGGCACACTTGAGCCGGTGACGGTCGCCGACATGCAGCCCATCTTCTGTACCGAACTCGCCAAGCAGGAGCTGAACGTCACCGACCGCTTCATCGAGATTCCCGAGCAGGTACGCGACTTTTATCTGATGTATCGTCCGGCGCCTCTCGTGCGTGCGTATTACCTTGAGAAGCTCCTCGATACCCCGGCGCGTATCTACTACAAATACGAGGGGAACAACACCTCGGGCTCGCACAAACTGAACTCTGCCATCGCTCAGGCCTATTACGCCAAAGACCAGGGCCTTACCGGCCTGACGACCGAAACCGGCGCCGGGCAATGGGGAACCGCGATGTCGATGGCCTGCGCGTACTTTGACCTTGACCTGAAGGTCTACATGGTGAAGGTCTCCTTTGAGCAGAAGCCCTACCGCAAAACGGTCATGCAGACCTACGGCGCTGAGATCATCGCCTCCCCAAGCGACACGACCGAGGTCGGTCGCAGGCTGCGGGAGCAGTTCCCGGACAGCAACGGCTCTCTGGGCACTGCCATCAGCGAGGCCGTTGAGGTCGCCGTCTCAACCGAAGGCTGCCGCTACGTGCTTGGCAGCGTTCTCAATCAGGTGCTTATTCACCAAAGCGTCATCGGGCTTGAGGCAAAGGCCGCCCTGGAGAAGCTCGACGAGTATCCCGACATCGTTATCGGTTGTGCGGGCGGCGGCAGCAACCTCGGCGGGCTCATGGCTCCCTTCATGGCCGACCGTCTCGCCGGGCGCCAGGCGCCCCGCTTCATCGCCGTCGAGCCGGCTTCCTGCCCCTCTCTGACGCGGGGGCGTTTTGCCTATGACTTCTGCGATACCGGCCAGGTGACGCCGCTTGCGAAGATGTATACCCTCGGAAACGGGTTTATCCCCTCAGCAAACCATGCGGGAGGTCTGCGCTACCACGGCATGAGCCCAATCCTCTCACAGCTGTACCACGACGGCTTTCTTGATGAGGCCCGTTCTGTGGAGCAGTCCGCGGTCTTTGAGGCCGCCGTGCGCTTTGCAAGAAGCGAGGGCACTCTGCCGGCGCCCGAAAGCGCACACGCCATCCGCGTTGCCATCGACGAAGCCCTGAAGTGCAAAGAGAGCGGTGAGGAGAAAGTTATCCTCTTTGGCTGCACCGGCAACGGCTACTTTGACCTGATGGCTTACCAGCAGTATAACGACGGCACGATGGTCGACGCTATCCCCACCGACACAGATCTCGAACGCGGCTTTAAGACGATACCGAGTCTGGCGGGGATATCGTAGAGCCCCTGTGGCACTTTGTTGCCGAGCCGAAGGGTGAGAAGGCTTCTATTTCTTTTCGCCCTCGGCCCAGACCTCTTCCTCACGCCAGTCCCATTCGCGTCCGCCAAAGAAGACCATCGCGTTCATCTCGTTTGACTTCTTGAGAATCGCCTTGGGGAAGTGCCGATCCATCGCAAAGAAGAAGTCTCCGGCGGTTCTTGCCTTCTCAATCTCGACTTCTGTCTTCTCGATGTAATCTATCGTCCAGTCAAAGGCATTGTTGTCAAAGGGCATGCCCATCATCACGTGTCCCGGGATGACGATCTTGCAGTTTTTTGCCTTGAGCATCCTGCAGACCTCGATCCATTCGGCACGTTCTTCCTTTGTGACCTCGCAGGTAAAGGGATGCGCCTCGTTAAAGAGGATGTCGGAGCACATCAGTGTGTCGATGGAGGGGATATAGCCGGCCGTGTTGTAGCGATAATCGCCCATCAGGCGCGGGATGATCTCGATGCGCTCGCCCTCGAGCAGGAAAAAGTCCTCCGTAAGCGACTCGACCTCAAAGCCAATATCCTCGCTCGCATAGTTGATTTCCCCAATATCCGGCACGACCTCGTTGCGCTTGAGGCTCCACTGCTTCTGGATGATGGCGGCCTCCTCGGGTACGGCGATGACCCGTGCCCCGGGAAAGACCTGCTTGAGCACCTGGGCACCAAAATAATGATCCGGATGGGCGTGGGACATGTAGATGGTCTCAAGATCAAGGTTTTCCTCGACGATCTCTGCGGCACACCGCAGGGCGTTTGCGCGGGTCCACTGGGTATCAAAGACCGCGCATTTTTCCTTGCCCATGATGATGGTGTTGGTGACGGCAAAGCCATCATCGTTGGCAATGAAGGTCTTGGTGGCGAGTTTGTCCGGGCCGTGGCGATAGACCCGAATCTCCCCGTGGGTGCTTGTCTCGCGATACTCGTCCGACGTGTTGTTCCAACTGGCCATAACGATTCCTCCTGTCGTTTGGGCGCATCGGCATCGATATGCGCCCCCTGGTTCGAACGGTGTATTGATTATACAACCGAATGACCGGGGCCCTCTATGGGAAAAGCCCGCTTAATATCGCGCCTCCCTCAGACGATAGGACCAACAGCATAGGTCTTTCTTGCTAATCATGCCTCCGGAGCACCTCTCATAAAAGTCTGATAATAAATCTTATGTTAAGTAAAGTTCTTTTCATCCGGCACGCCACTTTTTGGCCACTGAGCCCTGGGTGTCACGTAAGGCCGCGACTCGCACGCCCTGAGCGCGGCTGTAGTGCTTCGGCTCAGAGCGTTGCGCGTCCGCAGCGCCGCGGCTCAGGGCGTTACGTTTCAAGGCGCCGCGAGTCCGCAGCGCTGCAAATCAGATGGCAACCGCCACCTCAAAGGCTGTATTGGTCGCATGTCCAATGGTGCCGCCAGCCGCCTTGCTCCAGCCCGAACCATCCGAAAGGTTCTCAGTGGCCGGTCGCATGGTCAGATCGCCAACAAGATAGACGTCACACTCAGGGATGGCATGGCGCAACTCATCTACCACCTCCTGTCGCGGGCGGACACCGGCGGCCAGCAACACCGTGTCGCACAAAAGCTCTTGTAGAGCGCCGGAGGCCAGGTCCTCAATACGTACCCGGTCGGCCTCTATGGATCTGACGGCGTGGCGATACAGGGTCTTCACGCCGGCGCGCTCGGCGCGCTTGACGCAGGCAGTCGCGAGCATTCCCTTGCTGGCGGTGGCGCCTGCCTCGGTCTGCATCTCAACGACGGTCACCTTCCTGCCCGCCTCGGCCTGAACGATGGCGCTTTCCATCCCCACCAGGCCGGCGCCGATGACGACGACGGAATCTCCCACAGGAACCGAGCCGTCGTCTGCCTGCCAGGCAAAATGGACATTCGCGCCACGTACGCCGGGAACAGGCGGCACATTGTCCGCCGCACCAGCCGCGATAATCAGCACATCCGGGGCAAAGTTCTCGACAAAGGCAGCGTCTGCCCTGGTGTTGAGGATCACTTTGGCCGCCTTCTCCACCCGAGGGATAATCCAGTTGACATACTTCTTGAACTCGGCCTTGAAGGGTACGTTTGCGGCCTTGATGAGATTTCCCCCGAGATGATCGTCCATCTCAACGATGCTCACCTCATGGCCCCGCTCGCTCGCTGTCAGAGCTGCCTGCATACCGGCTGGCCCGGAGCCGACGACAAGAACCCGCCTGGGCGGCGCTGCCGGTACAAGCCGGTCGCCGGGAAACTCCAGGGCATGCCCACAGATGGGATTGACAGCACAGGGAACCGGCTTGTAATCGGGCGCAAAGCTCCAATGATACTCACAGCGGATGCACTGATTGACCTCCTCTTCGTGGCCTCGCGCATATTTTTTGACAATGTCCACGTCGGCAAGAAAGGGACGAAACATGCCAACGAAGTCGCATACGCCCTCCTCCAGGGCGCGCTCCGCATTCTCGATATTCAAGACCGAAGTGGTAAGCACCACTGCCCGATCCGCAAGCGCCTCCTTAAAGGGCCTGGTGTATTCCAGCAGGGTCATCTCCGGCGAATAGTACGAAAGAGTGGTTCGATCCCCGATGGTCGAAGGCGGATTATGAAAGGCGCAGGAGATGTGGTAGATGTCGACCCAGGGCTTGAGCATTCGGGCAATCTCGACCGCCTCATCGCGCTGAAGGCCGCCGGGCATGACATCCTCGCCGCTGAAGCGCAGATCGATAATCATGTCATTTCCCACGCGGCGCCGCACGGCCTCCAAAACCTCGCGACCAAAGCGGGTGCGCGTCTCAAGGGACATGGGGCCATACTCGTCATCACGAAAATTCGAGATGGGGCTGAAAAACTGCCCCACCAGGTTGTTATGGGCGTAGTGCAGCATCAGGTGCACCATGCCTGCCTTCTTCAGGCGTTCGGCGGCATCGGCATACCAGCCAATGATTCGATAGATATGTTCCCTGGTCAGCTCATGGACAATCATCTCCGGATGCGTGCCCGCCGCGTCTGCCCGCTCCAGGATGCCGGGGCCGGTGATGGGAGAGGGCGCATACATCGTAGAGCCCGGCCAATGCGCGTTACGACCGCAGTAGTTGAGCTGGGCGGAGAGCACGCAGCCATAGCGCTCCATACGTCTGCGCATGTTGGAAAGACCGAAGATGACCTTGTCGTCGCTCATGTCCAGCTGATGGATTTCATCTGAGCATTCCTGCATGTTGATGGCTACATTGCCCATGGTTACCAGAGCTGGCCCCCCGGAGGCGATACGTTCGTAGGACGCCTCCATCTCCGGCGTCACAATGCCCTCACGACTCCCCCAGCCCCAGACATGAGGTGTGCAGAAGATGCGGTTTTTGTAGGTTACTCCCTTGATGGTTTTTGGTTCAAAGACCCGTTTATACGCAGAGCCCATAGTGCTTCCTTCCTCCTCGCATCTGACCTCTCCCCTGCCCTCCGGACAAACTTCTTCTGGCATGCTGCGTGTTCTTTTACGTTCCTGCCCGGTTGGCTGTGGGCCGTTTTGGCCCTTGAGAGGATAATACCTCAAACAGTTGCGCTTCGCGATATGCAGTTTTTGGAGAAATACTACTGCTGGTCTAATGGAGGTAGGAGGAATAGACCATTTGTCAGCCTTGCTCCCCTACGGCCATTAGACCAGAATCGCAAAAACGTACGTATGCTTCTTGAGAAGGCGGGGTGCGTTTGCACCCGACATCGTGCAGAATCGATCAGAGCATTCCTGCAGGGCGCAGGAGGACGAACAGGAGGGTTTTTCATGGCAATGGGAGATAAGTACTTCCAGTACACGCAGATATGTCCGGTCAGCTTCGGGCCCGGTGCGGTCGAGGAGATTGCGGATAAGGTCAGGCAGTTCGGCGCCAGCAGGGTCGCCCTCATCTACGACGCCGGTGTGGCAGCCTCCGGCATGGCCGACCGCGTCATAAAACTCCTTGAGGACGCCGGTCTTGTCGTTGCGGTTTTCGACGACGTGAAGGCCGACCCAACCGATGCCTCTGTCGAGGCTATCTATGATACCGTAGCCAAAGGCGCCGGCTCGGAGCTCGTCGTCGGCCTCGGCGGCGGCAGCGTCCTTGACTCCGCCAAGATGCTTGGCCTGCTCATCAAAGGTTCTGGGCCTCTGCGCCCGCACATGCTCTCGGCCGGCATGAACCCGCCCCTGCCGATAGCCCCTGTTGTCCTGCTCCCGACGACGTCCGGAACGGGCAGCGAGGTAAGCTGCGTCGCCGTCGTCTCGCACCATGAGGACCATGTGAAAGATGCCATCTTCGCCAGCGCATCCTATGTCATCCTCGATCCGGAACTGACCGTCTCCGCACCGCCGCACGTCACCGCCTTCGCGGGCTTTGACGCGCTGGCACATTCCCTTGAGTCCTTTACCTCGGCAAGCGCGGATCCCATGAGCAAGCTGTGCGCCTTTGAGGCCATGCGCCTGGTCGTTGAAAACCTCAAAGCGGCCTGGGAGAACGGCTCCGACCTTGAGGCCCGCACGAACCTCGCCTTTGCAAGCAACCTCGCCGGTCTGGCGTTTAACAATACCGGCCTGCATATCGGCCACACCTTCGGCCATGAGCTGGGCGGCACCTTTAACCTTCCGCATGGCATGGCTGCCTCCTACGCCATCCCCACCATCATCAGGTTCACGGCCAAGCACGACCCCGAGCGCGCCGCCGAGGTCGCCCGGGCCTTTGGCGTCGCGACGGCCGAGGAAGCCGCACAGAAGGCCCTTGACCTGATGCACGCCCTTGGCATCAAGAAGTTCAGCGAAAACGGCATCACGGTCGAGGCCGCCCAGGCCATCGCTGAGGATGCCATTGCGCACAACGTCTTTTATCACAATACCGTCGTTCCGGTCTCTGTCGAGGAATTTAAGGCAATCATCGCCGAGATCATCACGACCTACGACGAAGGGTAGGCACTCGGCACCGACCGCAGCTGAGACTCCTCAGGCGGCGCCTCAACTGCTGTTTTCTGAGTGGCGCGGGCACCGTTTGGGGAATAGTCAGAGAGTCGGTGTGCCTGTCCGTGTAAAGTGAGGGGGCACCGACGCACGACACGGGGGCGCAGAGGAGCGCCAGGAGCACGACAAGGGCACGTATCGAAATGTACCGGAAAGGATGTAGTTTTATGAGCACTTCTATTGAGATTGGCGTTTTTGACAAGGTTGAGGACGCTATCGACGCAGCCTATGAGGCGCAGCAGATTCTGATGCGCGATTACACGACCGAAGACCGCGACCGCTTTATCGAGGCTATCAAGAAGGCTTTCCTTGAGATCATCGAGCCTGAGACGATTGCCGAGTTTAATGAAACCGGCTATGGCCGTCTCGATCAGAAAATCGTCAAGAATATCGGAACGATTTCCGAGACCGAGAACACCTCGAGCCTCGGTGCGCAGATCATGTCCTCCAGCAAGGGCCTGACCGTCGAGTACTACGCGCCCTACGGCCTGTGCGGCGCCCTGACCCCGGTCACCAACGGCCTGGTCACCATCGCCAGCAACACGATGACCATGCTCGCCGCTGGCAATTCCATCATCTTCAACTGCCATCCCGCGGCCAAACTGGCCGGTGCCAAGGCGGTCGCCCTCGTGAACAAGGCCATCACCGAGGCCGGCGGCCCCGCAAACATCGCCACGATGCCGCGCGATCCCGACAAGACGACACTTGACGCCATCATGGACTCAGAGAAGGTCGCGCTCATCATCGGCACGGGCTCTGAGGAGATGGTCAAGATCATCATGGGCTGCAAGAAGAAGGTCATCGCCGCCGGCCCGGGCAATCCGCCCACGATCATCGACGAAACGGCAGACATCGCCAAGGCCGTCCAGTGGCTGACCTTTGCCGTCCCCTTTGAGAACAACATGCTCTGCATCACCGAAAAGGAGATTTTCGTCCTTGAGAAGGTCTACGACGCCTTTATCGCGGCCATGCTTGAGAAGGGCGTGCGCCTGCTCTCAGCCGAGGAGGCCGAGAAGGTCACCGCCACGGCTCTGTTGCCGCTTGAGGGCGGCAAATACGCCGCGAACAAGAAGTTCGTCGGCAAGGACGCCAACGTCATCCTTGAGGCAGCGGGTGTTGAGAAGAGCGACTACGACCTGCAGATGGCCCTTATCGAGGTTGCCGCCGATCACCCCTATGTCCTCACTGAGCAGATGATGCCCATCATCCCCGTTGTCAAGTGCGCGACCTTTGAGGAGGCCGTGGAGGGCGCGGTGCGTGCCGAGAACAACTGCCGTCATTCAGCGGCCGTCTGGACCAACGACTGGAAGCATGCCAACGACTTCGGTCGGCGTATCCAGACCTCCATCTTCGTCCAAAACGGCGCCACCATCGCAGCTACGGGCCTCGGTGGCACGGGCAATGGCTCCGCCACCGTCGCCACCTACACCGGTGAAGGCGTGACGACAGCCAAGACCTTTACGCGTATCCGCCGTTTTGCCATGGGCGACGGTGGCGGCTACATCGTCTAGAGAATGAAAAGGAAGCGCAGCAATGGGTGAGTTCAGACTTGATACGCTGATTGAGGAAGCCCGGGCCACCGGGCGAAGGGGACGCGCGGCCCAGGTGGCCGCCCACGACCCCCATGCACTCGAGGCCATGATTGCCGCGCGCCGCGAAGACCTTATCGACGCGGTGCTCATCGGCGATGGCGCACGGATTAACACCTGCCTCAGAGAGGCAGGTGAGTCACCCGAAGACTACACAATCATCGATTCTCCTGATAACCTCGCCTCGGTCTCAAAGGCCATCGAGCTTGTCAGGGCGGGCAGCATAGACTTCATCGTCAAAGGCATCCTTGAGACGGCCGAGCTGATGAAGTCCATGCTTAACAAGGAGACGGGCATTGTCAAACCCGGTGCGATTGTCTGCCCGGTCGCACTCGTGCAGTCCCCGCGCTATCACAAGGTCTTTGCCCTGGCCGATGTGGGCATCAACCTCAGACCCGATAAGGAAAAGCGCATCAAGATCATGAACAACGCCGTCTGGCTGCTTCAGCGCATCGGTGTTGCGAATCCCAAGGTTGCCCTGCTCTCCTACGTGGAGAAGGTCAACCCTAAGATGGAAGATACCGTCGAGGCAGATGAGATTAAACAGATGAACCTCGCGGGCGAGATTACCGGCTGTATCGTCGAAGGCCCAATCTCACTCGACCTGGCCATCAGCGCAGAGTCGGCGAAGATTAAGCGCTACGAGAGCCCGGTCGCGGGGGACGCCGATGCGCTCATCGTGCCCGACATCGTCTCGGGTAACCTGCTCATCAAGGGCATGGGCTTCTTTGGCGACATTCAAACAGCCGATCTCGTCTTGGGCCTTTCGGTGCCGCTTATCTTCGGCAGCCGTGGCGGCCCCGCCGAGGGCAAGCTTCGCTCCATCGCATTGGCCACCCTGGTATCCAGCCAGGATTGAGAGGAAGGGTAAGGAAGGGGAAGCATGTCAGAATCGTCATCACAACCAGTGATACTGGTCATTAATTTTGGCTCGACCTCCACAAAGATTGGCGTCTTTGAGGGTGAGGACGCGGTCTTTACGAAAAGCTACGACCACGGAACCGAGGAATACCCCAAAAAGTTTGCGGACCTTGAGGAGCACCGCGCCTTTGCGGAGAAGCTGATTGAGGGCCTGCTGGCTGAGAAGGGCTATCGCCTTGAGGATGTTGACGTCTTTGTCGGGCGCGGCGGCGCACAGGTCTTTATCGAAAGCGGCGCCTACCTGATCAATGAGATCATGTATGACGATACCTTCAAGATTGGTGGCGACCGCCATCCGGGCAAACTCGGTACCCAGATATCCTGGGGCTATTCGCAGAAGTACGGCAAGCCGGCCTATATCGTCAATGGCCCGAGCGTCGATGAGTTTGAGGACGCGGCCCGTCTGACCGGCCTGAAGGAAGTCATGCGTCAAAGCCGCATCCACACGCTGAACCAAAAGGAGGTCGCCTATCGCTACGCACGCGAGCACGACCTCAAATACAGGGAGCTCAACCTGATTGTCTGCCACATGGGCGGCGGCATTTCCATCACCGCCCACAAACGGGGACGCATGGTCGATTCGAACGACATCATCGAGGGCGAAGGCCCGATGAGCCCCACACGCGCCGGTGCGCTGCCCGCGATGCCCCTGCTTGAGCTTGCCTACAGCGGCGATTATAAGCATGAGGACCTCGTGATTCGCCTGGTTGCGAAAGGCGGCCTGATAGACCATCTGGGTACCGCGGACATGCGCGAGGCCGAGAAGATGGTCGCCGAGGGCGACGGCTACGCGAAGATCGTCCTTGAATCGATGTTCTATCAGATTGCGAAGCAGGCTGGCGCAATGGCCGTGGTGCTCGATGGCCAGGTGGACGCCATCCTCTTTACGGGCGGAATGGCTCGCTCGGATTTGCTCGTTGACTACCTGACAGCCAAACTCGCCTGGATAGCCCCCATCTTTACCTATCCCGGCGAGTTTGAGCTTCAGGGTCTTGCATCAGGGATAATGCGTGTCCTACGAGGAGAGGAGGATGCCCACGAGTACACTGGCAAGGACGTCTGGACTGGCTTTACGCACTAGGTAGCCAAAGGGGCGCGCGACCGAGTCTCATGGGCGCCCACGCAGTACAGTAGGATAATGCGATTTTGAAGGAGGGTTCGATGACAGACGTTAAAGAAATCAGTTATGGGTTTGGTGTTAAAGTCGCAGTGCTGATGTTTGGTATCGTGCAGTACACGATGACCATGACCACGCAGATTGCAGCTAACATCCAGAGCTACTCTCAGCAGACCCTTGGAGAGCAGTTCGGTTATCTCTACAACCAGACCGACGCCATTGTCTATGGCCTGGCGGCAGTCTCCGGTTTGGGAACGACCTTCTTATTCAAGTACTTCTCCAAGAAGCAGGTCGGTATCGCCGGCGCCCTGCTGATGGGCATCTTTGGCTTCCTGCCCTTCTTCACCGGGCAGATGGGCTATCTGGGAGTTCTCGTCCCTCGCGCCCTCGTCGGCCTCGGCGTTGGTATCTGCATGCCCTTTGCGGCCTCCTATGCGGTTGACCTGTTCAAGGGCGGCAAGGAGAGCTGGATGCTCGGTATGCGTTCGGTCGTTGGAGCCTGCGCCGGCTTTGCCTTCATGAACCAGTCGGCATTCATCGCGAACCTTTACTATGCCACTCCTGCCGGTGCCCCTCCCCTTTTCCCGGCAGGCGCCTTCTGGCTGCCGCTGATTGCGATTATTGCGGCGATCATTATGATCGTCAGACTTCCGAATGAGGGTGTGCAGTATGCGGCTGCCGAGGAGAAAAAGAGCGTCAAGCCGGATAACGCGAAGTTCATCTATCTGACAATCGGCGTTCTGGCGGCTGGCGTTGCTCTGGCGTTTTGCTACTTTGTCTATCAGGCTGTTACCAATATCGTCTCAGCCCCTGATGAGGGTATCGCCTACGTGATGTCGGTGGCGATTGCGATCATCTTTCTGATTTTCGCGGTGGTCTTCATCGTCATGATGCTCAAGGTGTCGGCCAACAAGAACCCTGTTGAGGGAGTTGCCACCAAGATCAAGAGCAATACCTGGGTCTTCATTTTGGCAAACGTCCTGATTGTTGGTACCTGTAACATCATGATGGCAAACGTCGCGCAGGTTGTCGGTGGCCCAGTCATCTCCGGTGCGGCAGACTGGGCACCTGGGGTCGCTCTGCCACCTGAGGTGGGCACCTTCCTTGCCACCCAGTCGGTCTACATGGGCCCCGACCCGGCACTGGCCGGTGCGGTGATTAACACGGTTAGCCCCTGGGCCATGACGGAAGCTGGGCCGGTTCCAACGGTCAACATCGGCAATATCATGAACTCATTCACGATCGCCATGCTCCTCTCTGGCTTCATCTTCAAGCCGGTCTGGGTCAACTTCTTTAAGCGGCACGTCTATACGGCCGGCATCTTCATGTGCGGCCTTGGCCTCACCCTGCTCTATGTCTCTGTGGCCATTATGGGTAACTTCCCCTTCGCCATCGTTGCCGCCTTTATCTTCGGCCTTGGCTTCCAGGTCTATAACGGTGCGGTTATCCTGCGTATCGCACAGAGCACCGATAACAAGCATATTGCCCTTGGCACCTCCTATATGATGGCCTTCAACGGACTCGGGCAGACCTTCGGGCCGGTCTGGATTCCTGGCCTCGTCATGCTCATCACAGGCGCGGCATTCTCCGACTTCTTCATCTTCTCTCGGTGCTGGCTTGCTGGTGGCATCATCTTGTTGGTCATGGCTGTCATCGGAGGTATCTTCACGCAACGCGAGAAGGTCTACCGTCCAGAAGCAGCCTTCTAGGAAACCGCAACCAGGAAAGGAGCAATTATGCTGGGTCTTATCTTGTTGTTTGTCCCGCTCGTTATATCGGTTGTCGGCGGCGCCTTGATTACTGACGAAAATGCCGGCAAGCGTACCGCTGGTTTTGTCATCGTTGTCATCGCGACCTTAGGCGTTATCGCACAGATTGCATGGCAGATTGTCGATCCGACCTACTATCTTCCGGCTGCCTAGCTGATAAGAACGTAGGGAGT
The DNA here is from genome assembly GCA_031277035.1 of Coriobacteriales bacterium. Taxonomy (GTDB): domain Bacteria; phylum Actinomycetota; class Coriobacteriia; order Coriobacteriales; family UBA8131; genus JAIRXA01. Next base: position 62,181 of record JAISLY010000022.1, read on the forward strand.
TGGCGTGGGGCTGGGTCTTACGACCTGGCCCCTCCCCGATTCAGGACTGTATCCCCGTACCCGCGATTTGAGAGATGGGCAGCCTCATGGCAGCGAAACCTGATGAACGACGCCTGGAAGTGGCGAAAACCGAAATCGAGGAACTCGTCAGACAGTCAAGCAGGGATGCCTCGGACCCGAAGACGGCTCGCGCTCTGGCAAAGGAGGCTCTGGGGCACTATCTTGACCATGCGAATGCCGACCTCAAGCAGGCTGCCGAGCGCTTCCGTTTTCTCCAGAAAGTTGAATATATCATTGGCGCAGTTGTCATCGTTCAGGTTGTCGTGCTCCTGCTTATCCTGAAGGGCGAATCGGCTCCTCTTGCACTGACCAGTGCCCTGAGTGTTGTGCTGTATGTCATTGCGGCCGTTATCGACTCTCGGGCAAAGGGCAAGCGCCAGGATTTCCATTTCCGGGTTCTTGCCGCCAAGAAGGCCAAGTTTCGGAATGTGGGTACGGGCATCGTCGTCGAGTTCGACTGAGTCTGCAATCGGTTGATTGGTCTGCTCGTTGAGTCTGATGAGGCCTCAATCCTCGCTGTTGGTGTAAAGCTCCCTTCTCAGATCCTTCCAAAACACCAGTTCTGCAAGCGGCCTGTTGAGAATATCCTCTGGCAACGCCCCTTCTGCACGAGCCTTGTCCAGCACGTCTGCAACCTTCGTCGCAAGGCTGAAGGCGCAGGCAAAGGCCAGAATTTGACGTATCGACCGCGAATCGTCCGGAAGTTCTTCGACATGGGTCTTCAGTTGTTCAAGCCAGGTTCGCAATTCCCTGATTCCGCGCTTCTCAGAGGGAATGTTGTACCTGAGAAGCACCCCGCCCCCGATACATACGATTCCACCTACGGCAAAGGGAACCGAGGCGGGAATCGACAGGATAAAGGTGCTGAGGACTGCCAGAGTGATGAGGACATATCCGAGTCCAAGAGCCACCTTTGCAAAGAGGGATCTGCGCTGATCGACCGTGACCCGCCCTGCCGTCTCGGCTTTGACCAGCTCCTTCCAGGCCGGGTATTGCGTATCGACAATCGCCTTGCTCTGGTTTCCGAGCTCTTTGGCGGTGCTCAGGTACACCACGCCGTCCTCTTCGGCAAAATAGCTGAACAGGAGATCGAGAGCCGCAGAATCGATGGGGTCGGACTGCTGTCGAACCGCAGAATCCGTGAGGCGCAGGCCGATGGGGTTTCCCTCTTCATCCTCAACAGGCGCAAGAATGCCCTGGGCATAAAGGGCCATCAGCGTTGCGATGTACTCGTTTGCGCTCACGAGGGTCTTTCCGAGCAGGGTCGCGCTGAGGACGGCCGGATGGCTGTCCCTGAGTTTCTCAAACGGCGTTTCTGTGAGCTCTGAGGGGAGGTCGTCAAGCGCAGGCGAGGCTTCCTCAAGCTCTGAGGGGAGGTCGCCGATTTCGGTCTTCCTGTCAACCATGGCTCAGGCTCCTAAACATCCATGATGATCGGGATGACCATCGGGCGACGACGGGTGCGTTCCCACAATGTTGAAGAGATGGCCTCCCTGAGTTCGCGCTTCAAAGTGCTCGGATTCTTCCTCTGGTCGCTTGCAAACTTTGAGATCATCTGTTCGGCACGCGTGGACAAATCGCTGATCAGCCCCGGGTCGTCACCGCCACTGACGCCACGCATGATGACCTCCGGCTTGCCAGCAGGTTTGCTGCCCGCACGCATCAGGCAGACGATGGTGACGATGCCGTCGCTCGAAAGCGTCTGTCGGTCCTTCAGCACAACAGCGTCTATGTCGCCGACCGAGAGGCCATCGACGTAGACAACACCGCTTTCGACCGGGTCGCCCTTTGTGATTTTCCCCTCCCCAAGCAACAGGGTGTCCCCGTTTTCCAGCACAAAGACATTGCCTGCGGGAATGCCGACATCCTTGGCCAGTTTCGCGTGTGCCCGCAGGTGCTGCGCCTCGCCGTGTACCGGCAGAACATAGCTCGGCTGTGCCAGGGTCAGGATGAGTTTCAGTTCTTCGGCGCCTGCATGCCCCGAGACATGAACAAGCGCCCGTTTTTTATCATAGACGTCGGCACCTATCTTCGAAAGCGCGTTGATAACGCGGGTCACCGCCTTCTCGTTGCCGGGAACCGGTGTCGCCGAGATGATAACGGTGTCCCCTTCCTCAATCTCAACGGTGCGATGCTCGCCGTTTGCCATTCGAGCCAGAGCCGAGAGCGGCTCTCCCTGGCTGCCGGTGCAAAGGATGACGATTCGCTCGGAAGGAATGTCCTTCGCGTTGTAGGCGTCGATGAGGTCTGCCTCGTTAACCTTCAGATAGTCAAGTTCGCGCGCGATGCGGGTATTGGTCAGCATAGAGCGCCCGGTAACCGCAACCTTGCGACCCGCTGAGCGAGCCGCATCGCAGACCTGCTGGATGCGATGGATGTGACTGGAGAAGGATGCGACGATAACCCGTTGGTTCGCGCCGCTGATAATCTGTCGCAGCGCCTTGCCGACCTCGGCCTCTGATTTTGTGAAGTCCCTGTTCACAGCGTTTGTGGAATCCGATATCAGCAAATCGACGCCGGAGGCGGCAAAGCGCGTGATGGCCGCAAAGTCGGTTCGCACACCATCTATCGGCGTCTGATCGAGCTTGAAGTCCCCCGTATGCAGCACAGTCCCGGCCGGGGTCTTGATAAACAGTCCCAACGCGGCCGGTATCGAGTGGTTCACGCTGAAGAAATCGCAGCTGAAATTCCCGATGACAACATGATCTCCCGCGGAAATTTCGCGATACCGCGGATTTTTGATCCGGTGCTCCTCAAACTTGCCCGCAATGAAGCCCAGGGTCAGTTTGGAACCCATGATGGGCACGTCGCGTCGATCGAGGTCCTTGAGCAGATAGGGCAGGGCGCCCGTATGGTCCTCGTGGCCATGGGTGATGATGATGGCCCGCAGCCGATCTGAATTCTCAAGCAGATAGGTATAATCCGGCAGTATCAGATCGACACCCGGGTGGTCATCGTCGGGAAACATCAGACCGGCGTCAACAACAATCAAATCCGAGCCATACTCAAAGACGGTCATATTCTTCCCAATGCCGTCAAGCCCTCCAAGGGGGATGATGCGCATCTGAGTGCTGTGTCCCGTCTTTGCTTTGCGTTCGTTTTGTAAGGCGTGGCCGCGCTTCGCATTTCCCGAACGTTTCTCCTGATGTTGACGCCTTTGATTCTCCTGGCGGTGCGATCCGGGCCCCTGCGTGCCTCTGGGCGGGCTTCCCCCCGACCGCTTCTTTTCGTTTTGCGTGATTGGGCGGCGCTGCTGTGAGGCCGCGCGCTCAGATGATGTCCTCCTGTCCAAGGAGTACCTCCCTTTCTTTCGTATTCCGTTCTATCCTGACCGTCCTTTTTGCAGAACGGTTTCATCCTGGTTTGCACACACCGTCGCAGCGGCACACAGTGCTGCCACAACGCGTCGTGCCTTTGTTGCGCACACTGCGGCTACAGCGCGCAGTGCATCTCGTGCGAAAAGCAGCAGCGCTTCTCCGGCAACACCGGCCTTCACCGGCCTGCTCCGGAAGCATCAGCGCTTCTCAGGAAGCGTCCGCATCCTCCAGCACACCGACCGCCCGCATGACCTCTGCGAGCTGGGCAATCTGCTCATCCGTTGCGTCAATCAGAGGCAGACGCACACCGCCGCAGTCAAAATCAATCAGTCTCATGGCTGCCTTGAGCATGATAGGGTTAGCGGTCACAAAGAGTTCCCGCATCAGAGGCTGGAGCCTGAGGTTCGCAGACTGCGCCCGGTCATGGTCGCCTGCCGCCATTGCCTGCACAATCTCATTCATGCGTTCGGGCGCAAGGTTGCCAATCGTTGAAATCACGCCGTAGCCACCAAGCTCCATGAGAGACAGGGTTGCCTCATCATCCCCCGAGTAGACGACAAAACCCTCGGGCGCCGCCTCGATAATCTCGCGTATCTGCTCGAGTTTACCGCTCGCCTCCTTGATTGCGACGATGTTTTCCACATCATGCGCAAGTCGAAGCGTCGTCTGGGCTTCCATATTGATAACGCAGCGGCTTGGAATGTTATAGAGGATGGTCGGAACGCCTGCGGCCAGCGCAACCTGACGAAAGTGCTGGTAGAGACCTTCCTGCGGCGGCTTGTTGTAATAGGGCACGACAAGCATGATGCCGTCGACTCCCAGCTTTACCACATCGCGGGCAAAGTCGACCGAATCCGAGGTACAGTTGTCCCCCACATTGGCTATGACAGGCACCTTGCCGCCGACCGCCTCGATAAGCGCCCTGAACAGCTCGCACTTCTGCGGATAAAAGACCGTCGGCGACTCCCCCGTCGTCCCGCTGACAATCAGGGCATCCGCGCCCTTCTCAACAAGTCGAAGCGCAAGTTCCTGGGCACGGTTTAAATCGAGATCCAGGTTCTCGTCAAAGGGCGTGATCATCGCCGGTATGAACCGACCGAATGTCGGTGTATGAGCCATCTTTCGATTCCTTTCGTCGCGCAAAGCCACCTGCGCCCATCCGGTGCTCCTCAGTAAGAACAATGTAGCAGCTTTACGAGGTTTGCGCCACGTCTCCCAAGCCGAACGCAGCATGAAGTGCCCGGGCGGCGCACAAAACGTCTTCCTCGTCGAGCAGCAGCGAGATGGTCGCATGCGAATCGGCAACCTGGAGGATGTCGATGCCCTCCTTTGCCAGACAGTCGGCAACCTGCGCCATCACGCCGGGTACCCCGTGCATCCCCGCGCCAATGAGCGTCACCTTTCCCAGTTTTGGCCGACTGGCCATCTCCAGACCAAGATCGGCGAGCGCGGAGGTGGCCCGCTCCAAATCTTCAGATGCGATGGAAAAAACCACCCGGTCGTTCATCGGGGTAAACATGTCTATGGAGATACCCGCATCCGCCAGGACGCGATACACCGCCGCCTGGCCAGCCATATGCGCCTGCGCGTCCTCCTTCACATAGGGCAGCCGCAGCCGCAGCCGCGTGATCCCGTCCGCCGTGCTGATTGCGGTCGCGACCGCGCTGGGCCGATACTGCGAAAGCGCGAGCACTTCGGTACCGGGCGCGTCTGAAAAGGTGTTGCGCACGCGCATCGCAATGCCGCTGCCCAGCGCAAGTTCCGCCGCCGGAGCATGCACGACCTTTGAGCCATGACTTGCCATCTGGTAAAGCTCCTCGGCGGTGATGCGCGTCAGCACCTGCGCGTCGTGCACCGTGCGCGGATCGGCCGTATAGACGCCATCGACATCGGTATATATCTCCAGACGTTTTGCTCCAAGCGCAACGGCCAGGGCACAGGCACTCGTATCCGAACCGCCCCGGCCCAGGGTGTTAAGCAGGCCCGCATCGTCGCTGCCCTGAAAGCCCGCGACAACCGCGACGAGGTTCTCGTCGAGAACGGCGCTGAGAAAGCCGGGGTCGATAGCAAGGATTGTGGCGTCTCCATCGCGCCCGTCGGTTCTCACGCCCGCGTCGGCCCCGGTCAGAGCGCAAGCCGCGATACCCTGTCTGTTCAGCTCTGCAGAAAGCACCACGGCGGAGATAAGTTCGCCAGTGCTCATCAGCACATCGCGCTCATGAGGGCTGACATAGGAGGCGTCGATCAGGGAAAGCAGGGTGTCGGTTGCATAGGGATCCCCCATCCGACCCATCGCGGAGACGACGAGGACAATCCTGCTTCCTGCCGCCTTCTCACTGGCGACCTTTGCCGCAATGCGCCTGCGCCCCTCTTCGGTCGCAAGCGAGGTGCCGCCAAACTTCATGACGATGAGCGGAGGCGCGTCGGTGCCCACACTCACAGATTCATCAACTCCTCAAGGCCGATGATAAGGCCACTTCTCTCTCGCACCGCACGTATCGCAAGCAGGATTCCCGGCAGATAGGCACTCGGATCCACAGAATCGTGCCGAATGGTCAGGGCCTGGCCCGCTGAGGCGAGGATGACCTCCTGATGGGCATAAAAGCCATTCGAACGCACCGAATGCACCGGGATGCCCTCGACCGATGCGCCTCGGGCCCCCTCGCGGCCGGCAAGCTCTGTTTCTGCGCCGGGAGCGGTGCTGATAACGCCCGCTTCCCTTCGGCTTGCTGCCATGCCAAGTGCCGTGTTGATTGCGGTTCCGCTGGGAGCATCGGCCTTCCTGTTATGGTGGAACTCGAGTATCTCAACGTCCTCAAAAAACGGCGCGGCCCTGCGCGCGAAGGACATCATCAACACGGCTCCGATGGTAAAGTTCGGCGCGTGAAAAAGCGTTGTACCCGCGCAGGCGAGCTGTGCCAACTCTTCATAGCGCTCCGGGGTCAGGCCGGTCGTGCCAATGACGCAGTCCACCCCAAGGGGCAGAGCGACGCGGATGTTCTTCTCAACGGCGAGAGGAGTCGTAAAATCGACAAGAACGTCAGGATGGGTGCGGTCGATGGCCTCGGCAAGATCGGCAAAGGCCGGTGCCTGGGCTTGGCCGTCAAGCTCGACTGTTCCTGCGGCGGCAGGCGAATCGACGCCTGCAACAAGCTGCAGGTCGTCCTGTGTGGCAAGCGCACGAACCACATGGCTCCCCATCCGCCCCCCAAACCCGCAGACCACAACCCGTATCGTCATGCGCACATCGCTCCCATCATGCCTTCAGTCGAGCGGCGAGGGCCTCCTCCAGCTCCTCAACCGGTCGGGGGCTTATAAGCGCCACGGTCGGACTGGACGAAAGAACGCGCTGGGCAACTCGCTCAACATCCGTACGCGTAACCGAGCGATAGCGCTCGATGATCTCGTCAAGGGAGAGCAGTTCCTGGGCCGCAATCGCGGTCTTTCCAATCCGCAGCATGCGTGAAGAGGTGGATTCGCTACCGAGCACCAGGTGTCCGATGACATATTCGCGTATTCTCACCAGCTCTTCCTCATCGATGCCCGACGCAAGGGCCCGGGCGAGTTCGGTTCGAATAATCGTGATGACTTCCTCGATATTCGAGGGACGCGTCCCGACATAGACCGCAAATTGCCCGCCGCCGATATAGGGAACGGAGGTGGAAAAGACCGCATAGGCCAGGCCCCGCTTTTCGCGTATCTCCTGAAAAAGGCGGGAGGACATGCCGCCACCTAAGGCCGTATCCAGGATGGAGGAGGCAAAGCGATCCTCATCTCCGATTGCAATGCCGGGCATGCCGTAAAGCAGATGTGCCTGTTCGGTCTCCTTTTGCATGAGCGCAAAGGGGATACGTTGCTGGGCTGGGACGGTCTCTCGAAGATTGCGGAGGCCCTTTGGCAGAGCGGAGAGGTGCTGCCCGCAAAGCGCCACCAGCTGGGCGTGGTCAACATTGCCACTGGCGACCACGATGCAATTCGCGGCGTGGTAGTGGCGGTCGCGATAGGCGATGCAGTCCTCATGCGTAAAGCCGCCAACAATCTCGCGGGTACCGATAATCTGACGTCCGAGCGGATGGGCGGGAAACATCGCCTGCGTAAAAAGCTCAAAAACATAGTCGTCAGGCGTGTCCTCGCTTCGCGCAATCTCCTCGATAACCACCTCGCGCTCCGATATGATGTTCTCCGTCTCAAAGGCTGAGGCGGTTACCATATCCCCGAGAATGGCAAAGACCGCATCGAGGCGTTCATCCACAACGCGCGCAAAGTAGCAGGTAAACTCCTTTGAGGTAAAGGCGTTCTGCTCGGCTCCCAGCGACTCGAACTCCTGTGCGATGGCCAGAGCGTCGCGCTGCGGCGTGCCTTTGAACATCATATGCTCCATGAAGTGCGAAAGGCCGCTTTCCTGCGGCTGCTCGTCGCGGGAACCGACCCGAAACCAGATGCCGAGCGTGACCGAGCGCACCGCGTCCATGTGCTCGGATATGACGGTCACTCCGTTATCAAGAACCGACTGCTGATAGAACATGAAATCCCACCTGTCTCTGTGTCTGGTGCTTCCCATCGCCTGCAGGACGTCTCGCGTTGGCAGAACCGAGGCGCTGGTGAGAAGGCGAGGAGCAGTCGGCCCGCTCAGTGACGCTGACGCGGCCTGCGGTCATCGCCATTGCGATTGGGGCGCGCATTGCGCTCGTCGCGTCGCCCCGAGCCAAAGCCGCGGCCGTCGCGCTCGGAGCTGCGGCCGTCGCGCTCGGGCGAAAAGGAGCCCGCGGGGGCATCCTGCTTGTCCAGGCTGTCGAGAGAGACCTTGCCCCGCTCGTCAATATCAATAATCTTGACACGCAGCGTATCCCCGATATTCAGCACGTCCTCAACCTTGCCAACTCGGCCCTTGGCAACGCGGCTGATATGCAAAAGGCCATCCTTGCCAGGTAGAAGCTGAATAAACGCGCCAAAGTTTTGGATGGAGACAACCGTTCCGGTGTACTCCTCGCCAATCTCGGGAACCTTGACAATCTCCTCGATGCGCCGCTTGGCCTCCTCGCCGCCGGTGTCCTTCGAGGCGATATAGATGGTGCCGTCCTCGGCGACCTCAATGGTCGCGCCTGTCTCTTCCTGAAGACCGCGGATAATCTTGCCCCCGGTGCCGATAACGTCACGAATCTTGTCAATCGGAATTTGGATGGAGATAATGCGCGGCGCAAACTCGCTCAACTCCTCGCGCGGTGTGGCGATGGCGGCAGTCATCTTGTCCAGGATAAAGGCACGGCCGACTTTGGCCTGCGAGAGCGCCCTGGCAAGAATGTCGATGCTCAGTCCCTTTGCCTTGTTGTCCATCTGCAGGGCCGTAATACCCTTCTCGGTGCCACAGACCTTGAAGTCCATATCGCCGAGGAAGTCCTCAACACCCTGGATGTCGGAGAGAATGGCGACACGGTCGCCTTCCTGGATGAGGCCCATGGCGATGCCACTGACCGGACGGGCTATGGGCACACCGGCGTCCATCAGTGCGAGCGTCGAGCCACAGGCCGAGGCCATCGATGAGGAACCGTTCGATTCGGTGACCTCCGAGACGATGCGGATGGTGTAGGGAAAATCGATCTCTTTTGGCAAGACGGGCTCAAGGGCACGCTCAGCGAGACGGCCGTGACCAATCTCGCGGCGCTTGGGGGCGCCAAGGCGACCAGTCTCGCCCGTCGAGTAGGGCGGGAAGTTGTAGTGGTGGATGTAGCGTTTGCCCGGCGCGGGGTCGATGGTGTCCAGACGCTGCCACTCGTTGAGCATACCGAGCGTAAGCACGCTGAGCACCTGGGTCTGCCCACGGGTAAACAGGGCCGAACCATGAGCGCGGGGCAGAAAGCCCGGCTCTATGGTGATTTGACGAATCTCATCAAGGGCACGTCCGTCCACACGTTCGCCGGTTGCAAGTACCATCTCGCGCATGGCCTTTTTTTCAAGAGCTTTGAGCTCAGCTGCAATCGCCTTACCCCAAACAGCCTGCTCCTCCTCGCTGAAGGTCGCCTTTATGGCGGTTTTCAGCTCGGCAACCTTCTCGGTACGAGCCAGCTTGTCCGCATCCTTGAGGGCGGCGCTCATCTGCTCGTAGTAGGGCGCGACGCGCTCGGCAAGGCCGCTGACGGGCTCGTCGACGGGATATGCCTTCGGCTCGGGCGCAAGGCGGTCGATGAAGCGTTGCTGTGCCGCACAGAACTCGCCGATGACCTGCTGGCCAAAGGCCATGGCGGCAAGCATATCCTCTTCGGAGACCTCGTCGGCCCCTGCCTCGACCATCGAGATATACTCAGCGGTGCCCGCGAGAATCAACTCCAGATCGGAATCTTCCTCCTCCTGGAAGGTCGGATTGACAATGAACTCGCCGCTGGTGCGGCTGCGTCCAATGCGTACGCCGGCAACCGGGCCGTCAAACGGCGCTCCGCCCACGAGCAGGGCCGCCGAAGCGCCCATGATGGAGATGACATCGGGCTGACTGACGTGATCGGCGCTCAGTGTGGTCGCGACAACATGAACCTCATTGCGAAACCCATCCGGAAAACCGGTACGCACGGGGCGGTCGATCATGCGCGCGGACAGCGTCCCCTTATCCGAAGGCCGCGATTCGCGCTTCAGGTAGCCCCCGGGGATGCGACCGACCGCATACATTCGTTCCACAAAATCGACGGTCAGAGGGAAGAAGTCGTAATCCTTGCGCTCATTGGAGACGACCGCCGTGACCAGCATGATGGTCTCCCCCTGGGTGACGACGACGGCGCCGCTTGCCTGACGGGCAACTTCGCCGGTGGTAAGTGTGTACTCCTTACCGTAGAGCTCAAAGCTCTCTGTAATCTTTGTCATGTATTCCTCTTATTTCTAAACGTTGTCGCGGATGCCGAGTTTGGCGATGAGTTCGCGGTAGGCAAGAACGTCGCGCTTCTTGATATAGGTCAAAAGGCGACGGCGCCTGCCGACAAGCATCAACAGGCCTCGGCGGGTATGATGATCTTTTGTGTGCACTTTGAGGTGCTCGGTCAGATCCCTGATACGTTGGGTGAGCAGTGCGACCTGTACCTCTGCGGATCCGGAATCCCGGGTGTCTTTGCCAAACTCCGCAATAATCTCTGCCGTACGTTCCTTGCTCAACGGCATGGTTCCACCTTTCTCTTCGTCCGCCCCAAGCCGAGATGCGCGCTGGTGGAAGCGTCGCCCCAGGCAAAGGGCATGTGGCATATGACATAGCCGCTCCATGTTACCCGAAAGCACGCGTAAAGTCGAGGGGAGAAGAGGACGGGGGACAGAGGGGCGGTTCATGCGTCCCCCTCCTCGGCCTCCCTCAATAACTCAATGCGCGATTGCCCAGGGAGGCACGGATGGAGGCAAGGGTCGCATAGCTGACGGCTCTGTCCTTGCCACCGTAGGGGTCGTTGTAATAGAAGTTCTGCTCGTCATAGCCGGTGATGCAGACACAGTGAAGCCCTGAGCCATACCGTATCCAGCAGACAACCGGCTTGTCCGCCAGCAGATAGGCCTT
>JAISLY010000026.1 GCA_031277035.1 Coriobacteriales bacterium
CGCGGCTCCCGTCTGACGGCATATCTCAAAGGCCTCATCCAGTGCGGCCAGCCCTTCAAGGCCGTCACTGCGCAGATGGACGGAGACCAGCCCTCCGTGCTGCGCCACTACCTCAGAGAAGGCCCGTATCTCCGCCCAGCCTGCTCCCGGCTGATACTCCAACCCAAAGGAGACGCCTAATGCCCCGCCTTTCAGTTCCTCGCAAAGCAGGTCACACGCCTGCGCGGTCTGCGCATCGCTCAATGCCGCATAATCGTCGGTCACGCCAAGCTGCTCACGCAGATCCTTGTGGCCGATGAGCTGAAACTGGTTGAGGATAAAGCCTTCCCTGTTGAGCTGTGCCTGCCAGGCCGCCACATCCAACACCCCAAAGCCGCAGTTGCCGTTCAGTACCGAGGTGACTCCCTGCAGGTGCAAAAGGCGCGCCGCCGTGCGATCCCCGTCGATGTGAGCGTGGATGTCGATAAAGCCGGGGCTGACGCAACGGCCATGCGCATCGACGCGATGCCGGGCGGGAAATACGCGATTGGAGATGGCAGCTATGCGCCCCTCTCGACAGTAGAGGTTTGCCTGATAGGGCTCGGTGCGCTCGGGGTCGATGAGTGCGCCGCCGCTGATGACAAGGTCATACATCGCGGATGCCCTCCGGCGTGCGGGCCAGCAGTCCTGCATAGAGGTCCGGGCGGCGATCCCGGAAAAGGCCCCAGGCACGACGCCTGCGCCACAGCTCATCGAGGTCAAAGCACGCGGTGATGACCGCGGTGCCCTCGCGCGGTGCCTGTGCGACGATCTGCCCGCACGCATCGGCGATAAACGAGGAGCCATAAAAGGTGATACTGCTGCCGGCGGCCGGAGGCGCGGCGGCCGGGGGCACGGCGGCCTGGTGCTCGGTGCCAACGCGGTTTGAGGCGAGGAGTGGCACCATGTTCGCGGCAGCATGACCCTGCATGCAGGTCTGCCAATGCGGGCGGGAGTCATAGGCGGGATCGAGCGGTTCAGAACCGATGGCCGTGGGGTACAGGAGAAGCTCGGCACCCATGAGCGCCATGATACGCGCTGCCTCGGGAAACCACTGATCCCAGCAGATGCCGCAACCGAGGCGCCCATAGGGGGTGTCCCAGACCTTAAAGCCACTATCGCCGGGATCGAAGAAGAACTTCTCCTCATAACCTGGCCCGTCCGGGATATGGCTCTTGCGGTAGCTTCCCATGACGGAGCCGTCCGGTCCCAGCAGCACCAGGGTGTTAAAGCAGGATTGTCCGCTGCGCTCAAATATACTCACCGGAATCACGAGTCGCAGTTCCCGCGCCAGTTTTCCCAGCGTACGCACCGCGGGGTTCTCGTCGACAGGCAAGGCGAGCTCAAAGGCGCTGGCATTTGCCTGCTGGCAGAAGTAGTCGGTCTCAAACAGCTCCTGCAACAAGACGACCTGCGCTCCTCTCTCGGCGGCCTCGCGCACAAGCCCGCAGGCGCACTCGATGTTGCGCTCACGATCATGAAGGCTGGGCATCTGCGTGGCGGCTACGGTAACGGTGCGCATGCGGCCCTCCCTTCCTGTTCGCGCAGCTTCCGAGATTCCTGTGGTAGCTTCCGAGATTCCTGTGGTAGCTGCTGTGGCTCCTGCGGCTGCTGTGGTTCCTGCACCTTCTGCGGCAGCTGCGGTATCTGTTGCGTGATGCAGTGGATGTTGCCGCCGCCGGCAACGATGGGCATGCTCTCGATACCAACGACTTCCCGTTGGGGAAAGAGGTTTTGCAGGGTTCTGATCGCGTTCTGGTCAAGATCGGCAAGCGCTCCGCCAAACAGGGGCATCACAATGCCTCCATTGACAAAGACAAAGTTGACATAGCTGAGGCTCAGCGGAATGCCGTCACGCAGCGTTCGGGGAGGCTGCGGCAGGTACTGTACCTCAAGGCCATGCGCAAGCAGCACGTCTCTGTTCTGCGCAAGGCGCGCGTAGTTGGGGTCGCTCACCTCCTCTGTCCAGGGCATCAGTACCGTGGAGCTGTCGATAAAGCAGCAGACGTTGTCCACGTGCCCGTCGGTCTCGTCGCCGTCCAAGCCCCACGGCAGCCAGATGACCGTCTGCACCCCCAGGTACTCCTTCAGCGTTGCTTCTATGCGCTCCTGGTCGAGCGTGGGGTTGCGGTTGGGATTGAGCAGGCATTCGCTGGTGGTGATGAGCGTGCCGCAGCCGTTGGTATGTATGCTGCCGCCCTCAAGCACCATGCCGGGAGCCAGGCGCCGTGTATCGAGCTGTCTGCTCAGGTGATGAGGCAGCTGCTGGTCAAGCAGGTAGTCTGGATAGGTATGCCCCCAGGCGTTGAATTCCCAGTCAAGCGCCACCTGCTCCCCTGTCACGGTATCAATGACAAACGTGGGGCCGGCATCCCGCATCCAACAGTCATCGTGTTCAAGCTCCAAAACCTGCACCTGCGCACCGCAGAGACGCCGCGCTTCGGGGGCATTTTGTGTGGTCGCCACCATGATGAGGTTCTCAAAGCGCGCAATCGTGCGGGCTACGCGGGCAAAGGCCTCGCGGGCATCTGCAAGCCCGCTACCCCAGACCGCCTCTGAGACCGGCCATGCCATGAGCATGCCCTGGTGCAACTCCCACTCCGCGGGCATCCGATAGCGGCCAGACACAGGGGGAGGCTCCCAAACGAGCGGTTTTCCCTGTCCCTGCTTCCGAGGATTCATATATGGCAGACTCTGATATGACAAGGTCTCTCTCCTCAACACGTCGCCCCCTCGATGCGTCTGTCCCACACGCTATAAAGCGCAGTCGCGCCGACCTCCCTATCCACGATGTCGGAAGCCTGGATACGCGTCAATACGAAGGATATAAAAGCAACCAGTGGTTAATTTGGAGTTAACAACCCGGAAATAATCGCTGCGTACAGTAGGGAGACGAAGCGGGCGAACAGCCAGGATTACCCGAAAAGCGCAGGATTATCCGAAGCGCGAAAGCAAACGTGAACGCAGAAAGGCACCGGGCATGAAAAAGCTACAGATCATATTGCGCCCCGACAAACTGGAGGCCCTCAAAGAGCTTCTTACCGGACTCGATGTGGGGGGTATCACCGTCTCAAGTGTTATGGGTTGCGGCATCCAGAAAGGCGACACGGGCGGCGAGATACGAGGGCTTCGCGTCAGCAACATGAACCTGCTGCCAAAAATACAGGCGGATATCGTGGTGGCGGATGAGGCGGTTGAGGGCCTGCTTTTGGCTATTCACGAAAACATCTCGACGGGCAGGGTGGGCGACGGCAAGGTGTTTGTCATCGATGTCCAGAATGCCATGCGTATCCGCACGGGCGAACGGGGCGGCAACGCCATCTGACACAGCAGCGAGCGGGCGGCTGTGTCGCAGACAGGAGCACAGACACGGCACGGGTACAGGTGCGGCGCGGACACAGGCGCCGGAAAGGGCATGCTTATGGCTTCGCAGGCTATAGTGGAACTGAAAAACGTTGACAAACGCTATGGTGAGAACCATGTGGTCAAGGATTTGAACCTCGCTATCAACGAGGGGGAGTTCCTCTCCATCCTGGGACCCTCCGGCTGTGGCAAGACCACTACCCTGCGCATGATAGCAGGCTTTGAGCAGCAGAGCAGTGGCACCATTTTGGTGGAAGGCGAGCCTGTCGAAGACAAAGAACCCTTTGAGCGCAACGTCAACACGGTGTTTCAGAGCTACGCGCTCTTCCCCCATATGACGGTTTTTGAGAACGTTGCCTTTGGATTGAAGATGAAGCGAACCGCGCGCGCCGAGATACGGGAGCGTGTCCAGGAGGCCCTTGCCCTGGTGCAGCTGGAGGGCTTTGAGAAGCGTTACCCCTCACAGCTTTCCGGCGGGCAGAAACAGCGCGTCGCCATCGCCCGGGCCATCATAAACCAACCAAAAGTACTTCTGCTCGACGAGCCCTTGGGTGCGCTGGACCTCAAACTGCGCAAACAGATGCAGTTGGAACTCAAACGTCTGCAAAAGCGCCTGGGCATCACCTTTGTGTATGTGACACATGATCAGGAAGAAGCGCTGACGATGAGCGACCGCATCGCCGTGATGCACGAGGGTATACTCGACCAGTTAGACGCCCCGAGCAGGATATATGATTTCCCAGCCACACGTTTTGTCGCCGATTTCATCGGCGAATCCAATATCTTCGACGGTCTGGCCTCACCTCAGGGCAAAAACATCGTGGTCACCACCGAGGCAGGGCGGGTGCTCGGCCAGAACAGTGGCGGCTTTGAGGAGGGCGAACAGGTGCAGGTCTCGGTCAGGCCTGAAAAGCTGCGCTTTGACAGCGAGGCCCGCGAGGGCTTTGATCTGGAGGGTACCGTGCGTGAGAATATCTTCGTCGGAACCTTTATCAAAAGCATTCTTCTGCTCTCCAGCGGCCAGGAGGTGGTGCTGACCAGCCTCTCAGGACAGGCAGTCCCGGAAGAGGGGCGCTCCTATCATCTGTTCTGGGAGCCGAGCGACGCGGTTATTCTGCATTCACGCTCTCAGGAGATATGGAGCACCATTGCCAATGTCGATTTGAGTGGATTTTCCGCTGAGGCCGACGCGAGCGCTGACGCCGGAAGCGCCGAGACCGGAGGTGCCAACGCCGCTCCCGCCAGTGCTGGCGCCGCCAGTGCCAGCGCCGCCAGCGCCAGTGCCACTCCCGCCGCCGCGTCTGCCCCTGCCGCAGCGCATCGTCAGAAGGCGCGTGCGTAATGGCCTCCCGTAACGCGACACAGACCACAGGTTTCCTCAGACGGCGGCTGCAGCGGGCAGCGCCCCTTCTGACAATGGTATCGCCTGTCACCGTGTGGATGGTCATCCTGATAGCCGTGCCGCTCATCTACGTTCTGTTCATCAGCTTCTGCTCAACCGATGAGGCGCACCATATTGTCTTTGCCTTCACCCTGCAAAACTATGCCAAGCTCTTTGACCCCACCTTGCTGAGTATCTACGGCAACTCTCTGCTCATCGCCGGTCTGACCTGCCTTATCAGTATACTTATAGGCTATCCTTTTGCCACAATCATGGCCAACAGCAGCCCCTTTAAGCGCACCCTGATGATGGTTTTCCTGATGCTCCCGTTCTGGACCAATTCGCTTATCAGACTTTACGGATGGCGTTCCATCCTGGGCAGCAATGGTTTTATCAATTCCGTTTTGCAGAGTCTGGGGCTCATCACGCAGCCCCTTGAGCTCCTCTACAACCACTTTGCAGTGGTCTTGGGCATGGTTTACGTTCTACTGCCCTTCATGGTGCTTCCCATCTACACGGTGATACTCAAACTCGACCACAGCCTGTTGGAGGCGGCCAGCGATCTGGGAGCACGGCCCGCGCGGCGTTTCCTGAAAGTCACGCTCCCGCTTACCTCAAGTGGCATCTTCGCTGGCTCAATCATGGTGTTCATACCGGCGCTTGGCTACTTTTTCGTCTCAAACCTCATGGGCGGCGGCACCACGCAGCTGATAGGAAACGTCATCGCTCGGCAGTTCAAGGAGGCCTTTAACTGGCCCTTCGGCGCGGCGCTGTCCATCGTTTTGATCATCATCACGCTGGTGTTGGTACGCGCCTATACAAAGACCGGTGGCAAGATGGACGACCTGGGGGCGATGTGATGGCAAAGTCTGGACAAAGCCTCGGCGCCCGTGTGCGCAACACCGCCTTCAGCGCCCTGGTCTACCTTTTTCTCTACGCGCCTATCGCGGTCATCGTGCTGTTTTCCTTTAATACCTCGCGTCGAAACATCGTCTTTGAGGGCTTTACGCTGGATTGGTACGGCGTGATGGCGGGCAACACGCAACTTATGGATTCCCTGGTCAATACCCTGATCGTCGCAAGCTGCTCCACTCTCCTGAGCGTGATAATCGGCTCTCTGGCCGCTGTTGGCATGTACCGCTACCGCTTCAGGGGTCGCGCCGCCATCGACGCCCTGCTCTACATCCCGGTGGTGATACCCGAGGTGGTGTTGGGCATCGCGCTTTTGAGCGTCTTCTCACTTGCCAACGTACCGCTCGGCCTTCTGAGCATGATTATCGCGCACGCGACCTTCAGCATCCCTTTTGTGGTGTTTACTGTTCGGGCCCGTCTCTCTGGCTTTGACGCCTCAACTGAGGAGGCCGCCATGGATCTCGGCGCCAATCGGCTGCAGGTGTTCAGTCGCATCACCGTGCCTCTTATCGCGCCGGGTATAGGCGCGGGTGCCATGCTCGCGTTTACCCTGTCCATCGACGACATCATCATCAGTTTCTTTACCACAGGGGCAACCTCCATGACCTTTCCCCTGAAAGTCATGGAGATGGTGCGCTCCGGTGTCAGCCCCGATGTATACGCGCTTTCAACGATCATCATACTGGTGACCTTCGCGGTTGTTGTGACCAGTCAGGCCATCAGATACCGCCACCAGAAGGGACAGGAGCACACGGGAACCTGAGAGGCTGAGGTGCGCGGGGACTTGAGAACGTAGGACGCAGAGGAAGAGGGAGGAAGAGGAAACCTGAGGAAGGCGAACGAAGAGGAAGACGAACACTGCGGTATCAGAGTACGAAATCATACGGAGCAATAGAGAGGAGCACGACATGAAGACGAGAAGGTATAGACGGGTGATGGCCATCATGCTGAGCCTGACGCTGCTGCTCACCGGCAGCCAACTGACTGCCTGTGGCGGCGGTGGTGGTGGGGGCGGTGGCAGCGAAGGGGCTGGCGAGCTCAATCTCTATATCTGGGCGGAGTACCTGCCAGACGCCGTGGTCGAACGCTTTACCGAGGAAACGGGCATCAAGGTAAACGTCTCCAACTACTCCTCAAACGAAGACCTGCTTGCCAAGGTTCAGGGCAGCAACGAGGGCATCTACGATGTGGTGGTTCCCAGCGACTATATGGTCAAGATGATGGCGGAGGAAGGACTGCTTGAGGAGCTTGATAAGGACGCTCTCCCAAACCTTGCCAACATCGAGGAGAATTTTCTTGACCCCTCGTTTGACCCGGGCAACACCTATTCTGTTCCCTATATGGGCGGCGTGGCGATGATCGTGTATAACAGGGACGTTGTGACCGAACCCATCACCGGCTACCAGCAGCTCTTTGATCCGCAATACGCCAACAGCATCGTTGCCCTCGATGACTTTCGCGCTGTGATTGGCATGACTGCCAAGAGCCTGGGCTATAGCCTCAATACCACCGATGACACAGAATTGGCACAGGTGGCTCTGCGCCTGGAGGAACTGAGGCCAAACATCAAGCTGTTTGACAGCGATTCCCCCAAGTCCGCCATGCTCAGCGGCGAGACCTCCATAGGTTACATGTGGAACGCCGAGGTGGCCATCTGCCAGGAGGAAAGCGATAGTTTTGAGGCCGTCTTCCCCTCTGAGGGCTGCTATCTGTTCCTGGATAACCTGAGCGTACTCAAGGGCGCCCAGAACAGGGAAAACGCGCTTGCCTTCATCAACTTTATCATGGAACCTGAGATCAGCAAGATGATCAGTGAGGAGTTCCCCTACCTGAATCCCAACCGTGAGGCGGTGGCCCTGCTTCCGGACAGTTACCGCGACAATCCGGTTTCCAACGTCCCGGCGGAAATAATCGCCAAGGGTGAGTACGTAACAGATCTCGGCGCGGATGTGGCTAAATATGACGAGTTATGGACAGAGTTCACCCGCTGAGGCGCGGAGACAGAAGCGGATGGAGCGGATGTCGCGCAAAGCGTTCAGAGAGGAAATCTGATGAGGACTGGAAGCATGTATATAGATGGCAGCTGGGTGGAGGCACAGACGGGTGCGACCCGCGAGGTGTACGACCCTGCCGACCAAAGTGTCATCGGTGTGGTGCCGGAAGGTGATGCCACCGACGTAAAGCGTGCAGTCGCGGCGGCACGCAGGGCCTTTGACGAGGGCCCGTGGCCCCGGATGGCAGCGACGGAGCGGGCGGCTCTCCTGTTTCGGGTCGCCGATCTTCTCGAGGAGAAGCTGGACGAATTTGCCCTTATCGACACCCTTGACAGCGGCAAGCCCCTGCGTGACAGCGCCGGCGACGCCTCGGATGCCGTGGGTTGTCTGCGCTACTACGCCGGCCTGGTGGATAAGCCGCTCGGTCAGGCATACAACGTGTCAGACCCGGATACCCAGTCCTTCGTCGTGCGCGAGCCACTGGGGGTCTGCGCACAGATCATACCGTGGAACTACCCGCTTATGATGGCCGTCTGGAAGCTTGCTCCCTGCCTTGCCGCAGGTAATGCCAGCGTTATCAAGCCATCCGTGAACACGCCTCTGAGCGCCATCCGCTTTTTTGAGCTCCTGGAAGAAGCCGGTCTGCCGGCCGGCGTGGCAAATCTGGTGTTGGGGTCGGGAAGCACGGTAGGGCAGGCCCTGGTGGAGCACCCCGGTGTGGACAAGGTGGCGTTTACCGGCGGCAACGTAAGCGGCAGAAAAATCATGCAGGCTGCAACCGGCACCTTTAAGAACATCTCCCTTGAACTCGGCGGAAAATCTCCCTGCATCGTCTTTGACGATGTGGATATGGACGTTGCCGTTGACTGGGCCCTGTTTGCCATCTTCTGTAATCAGGGAGAAGTCTGCTCGGCTGGCAGCCGACTGCTTCTGCAAAGCAGCATCCATGATGACTTTGTGCAGCGCCTCGCCGCCCGTGCCCAGCGCATACGGGTCGCGCGCGGAACAGAGGAAGGTGCCGAGATGGGCCCTCTGGTCAGCGTCGAGCACATGCAGCGCGTCTTAGACTACATCGAGCTTGGCAGGAAGGAAGGCGCCACCCTGCTCTGCGGCGGCGAGCGCCTCACTTCTGAGCAGTTTGCCAAAGGCAACTTTGTCGCACCCACCATCTTTGACCACTGCACCTCAGACATGCGCATCGTCCGGGAAGAGATATTTGGCCCTGTTCTGACCGTGCAGACCTTCGAGACCGAAGAGGAGGCCGTAGCGCTTGCCAACGACAGCAAATATGGCCTTGCGGCCGGCGTCTTTTGCCGGGACGTCTCGCGAGCCTTCAGGGTGATAAAGGCTCTGCGCGCAGGCATCACCTGGATAAACGCCTACCACCCGACCTTTAACCAGGCGCCCTGGGGCGGCTACAAGGAAAGCGGGATAGGCCGTGAACTGGGGACGTTTGGCCTTGAGGAGTACACTGAGGTCAAACAGATAAACATCAATCTCGCAGACGGCCCGGTTGGGTGGTTCGCCAACTGAACGAGGGCTGAGCGAAGAACTGAACGAAAGATGCTGCCTGCCCTGAGGGTAAGGCGCAACGGGTAAGGTCTCAAGGGGCAGGCTCAACAGGGCAGGCACAAAGGGGCAAGTACGGCACGATACCAGCAGAGAGGAAGACAGTATGAGTGGCACTGATACGAGCACCTATGAGGGCAACACCTACGATGTGGCCAAGGCCAGCGAACTGCTTGAGGAGGCCCTGGGCTTCATAGCAGGCGACAGCCTTGATGATGCCCAAAAGAAGCAGATTATCGAGCAGAGCGTACAGAACTTCAATGAGTACGTAAACCCCGGCTTTATCCCCTATCGCAAGTCGATGTCCACCAACGTCAAGTACATCGAGTGGACAGACAGCGACTCCCATATCTATGACCTGTATGGTGAGGAGTTCGTCGACTGCCTGGGAGGCTTTGGCATCTATAACTTTGGACATCGCAACCCACAGATACTCGGCTATGTGCAAAAGCAGCTGGAACGGCAGGCCCTGCACAGCCAGGAGCTGCTCGACCCGCTGCGCGGCTACCTTGCTCAGGTTGTGGCGCGTATCACCCCTGGTGACCTGCGGTATTGCTTTTTTACCAACGGCGGGGCTGAGGCAGTGGAGATGTCCTTAAAGCTCGCGCGTATCGCGTCAGGCAAGCGGCACATCATCTCGTGCATTGGCGGTTTTCACGGCAAATCGTCCGGGGCACTCAGCGTGGGAGGCAAGGCGCTGTACCGCATCCCCTATCTGCCGCTTATCCAGGAGGTCTCGCATGTGCGCTATGGTGACATCGACGATCTGCGCCTGATGATTGAGCGCCTGAGTGCGGTCGGTGAGCAGATCGCCGCCGTAATCATCGAGCCGGTGCAGGGTGAGGCCGGCATCATCGTGCCGCCTGAAGGCTACCTGCAACAGGTGCGCACGCTGTGCGACGAGAACGGCATCCTGCTGATCTTCGATGAAATCCAGACCGGTATGGGGCGTACTGGCAGCTACTTCCGCTGTCTGGCGGAGGACGTAACGCCCGACATCATGACCTATGGAAAAGCCTTCGGCGGCGGCATCATGCCCATCACCGGCATCATTGCCCGCCCTCATCTATGGGTGGAGCCGCTGATAGACAACCCCTGGCTTTTGGGCTCGCCAACCTTTGGCGGCAACCCTCTGGCCTGTGCAGCGGCCCTGGGTGCCGTGAACTTCATGATACGGGAGGATGCCTCGGGCATGGCACGGGACAAAGGCGCCTTTTTGCTTGCCGCCTTTGAGGGCTTTAAGCAGAAGTACCCCAGTGTGATAACCGACGTGCGCGGTGTGGGTCTGATGATTGGCGTGGAGTTTGCCACTCCAGAAGTGGGCTATGCCTTTGCCCGCGGGATGTTCTCCCGCAAGGTCTTGACCTCGGGCACCCTGAACAACGCCCGGATTATCCGCTTTGAGCCCCCCTTGACTATCTCACAGCAAGACCTTGACGCCGTGCTTGAGCGCATGGATGCCACTTTGGCTGAGCTTGCTTGAGCTTGGTTGAGCTTGGCTCAGTTTGCTTGAACTTGGCTGAGTTTGGCCTTGACGCCTCTGCCTCCTCAGCAGAGCATATTTCCGTTCTCCGGTTCGCATCAATCGGTGCTGCCTGTCCGCACAAAAGAGCCCTCCCACTCGGCCCGGGCCGCCACTCAGGCCGAGTGGGAGGCAGATTAATCCTCCACCCAATCCAGCTTTTTTCTGGTAGCCTCCGCTGCGAGGACGCAGATAAAGCAGACGATGGCTATGGCGATGCCGACGACGAAGCACAGCGTATAATTGCCCTGCACGTCAACCATAAGACCAAACATCGTCGGCCCAACAAAGCCGATGGCGCCCGTTCCAATGCGGGCCCAGGTGAAAATCTTCGTGTAGTCCCGCTCTCCGAAGATAGAGCGAATCAGGAGCGGTGTAGAAACCGCATACACCGAATTTTGCACCCCAAACAGGGCGCCCCACACATAGATGAGCCACGGCGCCTGAGCAAAGAAGATAAATCCGAGGAACCCAAGCACCACAAGGCCCAACTGAATCAGCATCGCCTTATTGACTCCGATAAGGTCGGTGATAAAGCCCATGATGACCTTCGAGCCGATGTTTCCGATCATCACAGCCGAGACCAGGCTCGCGCCAAACATCCGATTCGCGTTATCATCGTTAAAAAAGCCGAGGGAGAAGCCGTAGGGATTCATCTGCGTGCCGAGACTGGCATAGAAGGAAACCAGGCCACAGAGCAGGAACATGCAGATAAAGGGGACGGAGAGGATCGCCTTCCTGGTGGCAGGTACACCGCTTTTCGCGCCGGAGCCTGTCGAGGCATGCGTGGTGGCAGGGCCCTTCTCCTGCGCTTCACTCCAGCCGTAGGGTTTAAGCCCCTTGTCCTCAGGCCTGAAGCGAAAGACGAAGGCCGTAAAGGGCAAGACGAGCAGGGCCATGACAAGGGCAGAGAGGGCATAGGCCTCACGCCAGCCAAACTCGTTGATGAAGAAGGTAAAAAGGAGGGCGAGCAGGGCTCCGCCGATGCCAGAGAAGCTCATCGCGATACCAAGCATCAGAGCCCGGCGCTTGTGAAACCAGTTACCGATGAGAATGGGCACCGGAATGACGAAGATAAAGCTGCCTGCCAGGCCGTATATGAAGCCGGAGATATACCACATCCATACCTCGGTGTATACGCTGCACAGGCCAAACGCAAGCACCGTCAGCGCAAAGGCGGTCGTCAGCACCACCCGGATGTTATACCGCGGCAGGATATAACCGACCAGGGGCATGGCGATAATGGTAGTAAGGAAATAGACTGAGAGGTAAAACATCAATTCGGCCTGGCCGAAGTGGAGATCGGCCATCACCGGTTGCACGAAGGCGCCGATACCGGCATCGAGTACAGCGCCCAAGCCGCCTGCCATCATGAAGCAACAACCGATGAAGATGAACCAGGCGTAATGAAACTTCGAGTTAGTATTCTGCATGTCCTTCACCTGTTCTATCGGGCGAGACAGCAACCCTGGGTGTGCCGTCTCCTACATAGAACCGCTTTGTGGTGGCCATAGACTCATGCATCAAGCGGTTTTTTCAGTGGTCTTTTGCGCTCACCTTCCTTTCTGTCGATCAGTACGCGACCTCGTAATCCTAACGTGTCCCGCAAGCGAGCCGTGCAACTGCAGCGCCGGACAACTTTGTAAAGCTGTCCGGCCTTGTTTCCTTTCGGTCGTACCTCCGGGCAGATTCTCGGACAACTTCCTAGGGCTGACCAGGGATGATCTCGTTCCAGGTTCCCCGGGTCGCCACAACATCCTGCGGTAACTCATCGCCTTCGCGATAGGGATAGACGCGACAGATCATACTCTTGATTGAGGAGCCGATGTCGCCTTCTCCCGTCTGCATGACCCGCGTGCAGTTATTCGGATTCGACTCAAAGACACCAAAGAGGTTGGGGGCTGCCGGCTCGCTTTCAGGGAACCACCAGCCGTGCTCGGCATGAACCGTCCTCTCGTTGACCTCCTCGCTGACCTTCGCAATCTGGCGGAAGCGCCCCCGATCGTTTTCAATCCAGACCCAGTCGCCATCCTTGATGCCATACTTCTCAGCTGTCCTCGGATTGATTGTCAGCAGGGGCTGCGGATGCAGCTCACGCATCGTGGGCAGCTGGCGATGCTCGCTGTGGAAAAACTCATAGGAGCGGCCACCGCAGGTAAGAATCAGCGGATAGGTGCTCATCAGGTCAGGCGTGGAAACGGGGCTTTCGATAGGTTCAACGTGGAAGGGCGTCGGTGAGAGGCCCCAGGCCACAAAGGTCGAGGGGGCAAGCTCGATACGGCCGGAGGGCGTGGCAAAGCCAAGCGATCCGTCGCCGCGCAGCAGACCTTTCTCATACTTGCGGTAGGTGCCGTTAAAGGAGTCGTACTTATAGCCGCCCGCTTCGCTTAACTGCTGAAAATCCATGTCGAACTCCGCCTCAAAGGCCTCGCGGCTCTCGTCCTCATCCGTCAGGCCACCCATGCCGGTCGCACTGTCATTGCTTTGGATAAAGGAACCGGAGCGCAGAGCCATATACCAGTTGACGAGGTCGATGTCGGTATGCACGCCCTTGGGGCCGTTCGGGTCGACCGTCAGCTTCAGATTGTCGAAGTACTCGGGGTTCAGGCGCCGACCCATCTCCACGATAATCTGCTCGTCGCTTTTCGCCTCATGATACTCGCTGACCTTGTACATCGTACGGGCGGGGGTCCACCAGGTACGCGCCGAGTTGCGCTCGGGGCTCATTGCCACCGGCAGCAGAATGTCGGCATAGGCCGTGGAGAAAGGCGTGAGGTAGGGATCGACATTGACAACAAAGGGGCACCGCTTGAGCGCCTTGTGCACACGCGGCGCGTCCTGCGTCGGACAGGCGATGGTATTTGAGCTTTGGCACCAGATCATCTTGATGGGGAAGGGCTCGCCGGTCTCCAGCGCATACAGCATACAGTCCGAGTCGGCAAGCGCAATGTACTCCGCTCCCTTGCGCCCGAAGGTGTAGGTACTCGTCAGCTTCTTGGCGGCCCACTCGGGCGGCAGGGCATCTTCTCCCGAGGAGTAGCCGGCGTTGATGTCAAAGGCGTTGCGCACGAGGATGTTGCCGCCAGGCACGTCGACGTTTCCGGTGATGGCCATCAGATCGCAGGCGCACAGGTTGAGCGCCATGGCACTCATCTGCTGGTCAAAGGCCAGGCCCCACTGGATACAGGCGGGTTTGGAGGTCGCGTAAAGCCGCGCCGCGCCGCGGATGTCCTCGGCATCCAGATCGCAGACCCCGGCCGCCCACTCAGGCGTCTTATCCTCGATGGCCGCCCAGAGCTCCTCAAAGCCGGTGCACCAGTAGCTCAGGAACTCCTGGTCGTAAAGGCCCTCGGAAATGATGACGTGGAGCAGCGCCATGCCAAGCGCCGCGTCGGTGCCGGGACGGATCTGCAGGAAATACTCGGCACGTGCGCCCCACCAGGTGAGGCGAGGATCGATGGAGATGATTTTTGCGCCCATCTGAACGCACTGCACGAGCCAGTGGCCGAGATAGCCGTCGCCATTGCTCTTCAGCGGCTCGTTGCCCCAGACGACGATGCACTCGGGCGCCACCCACTCCTCGTTGGAATAACGCTCGTCGTGGCAGACGGCGGCATCGGCGATGGGAAAGTCGCCCAGAGGCGCCATCGAGCCGCAGACGCGCGGCAGGTAACAGGAAAAGCCCGTGAAGCCGAAGGTGCCGATGTTCGGGGTGCGAAAGACGACCTTGGCAAACCACGGAACCTGCCAGTTGATGTTGCGCCCGGTGCCGTGAAAGACGAGGATGGAGTTGCCGCCATCGGTCTCCCATATCTCGCGCACCTTTGCCTCGATGATGTCATATGCCTCGTCCCAGGAGATGCGCTCCCAGTCATTGCCGCCCTTCTCACCAACGCGCCGCATCGGATACTTGATACGCTGGGGGCTGTTCACCGATTCCAGCAGGTTGAGGCAGCGAATGCAGAGTTTACCGTCATTGTACGGCGCAAGCGGGTCACCCTCGACCTTCTCCAGCCTGCCGTCCTTGGTGTAGAGCAGCACGCCACAGCTGTCATGGCAGCCCGGAGGCGAATAGTGATAAGTTCGGGTGACGGTGTAGCCGTCCTCCTGCCACTGCAACTCGCCCTCGTGGTACGCCGCGCGGTCGATGCTGTCCCGAAATTCCCTGTAGTCAGCCATGGACTCCCTTTCCTCATCTCCATCCGCCGCACGTGGCCGCGACGCCAATCCCTGACAACCGGCGGCGGAACTGCTTCCGTGATGCCCTGAGAGGCTGTGACGATTATCCGTCAGCGCCTCTTTCGTGCTCCATAGAATAAACTATACAGTCTCAGGGGCGCGGATTAGACCGTAGGACTAAAAGACTTACGGGGGCGATAGACCCCCGGCATGTTTACTCCGCTGTGCCTGGCGACACAATGGGATTGGGAGAGGTGCGGCGGCGGGTGGCCGCGCTGAGGCAAGCGCCAGACCGCGCTGAGGCAAGCGTCAGAATGAGGAGGGGTACAGAGCCTGATGGGCGATACGGTACAGATGGGCGAGCCGATACAGCTGGGCGATGCGGCGCACCCGCAAAACGCAAAGGCCTCCGCGCCCACACCGGCACAGAAGGCGACTTCCGCCGAGGACACCTGGCGCGTCAACCCCTACTACCTCCTGGGATTTCTGGGTACCTCGCTGTATGCCGCCTGGCTCTTCCTCCAGTACATCAACCCCCTGTTCGCCGCAGACCCCGGACTGGACGCTTCGGAGGGCATCTCCTACCACTTCGTCTTCATCGCGGTGACGGTTCTGGCGCTGGTCGTCACCTGGCTTTTCTCCGACGCCATCTCCACGCCACGGGGCCTTGGCACGCTTTGCGCCCTTGCCATCGTCTGCGGCCCCGCCTCAAGCCTCGCACCCTATCTCAGCGCCCTTGCCTGGGCAGATGAACTTGCCTGGAGCCTTTCCGCTATCGGATACGCCGCACTGATGCTGCTCTGGTCAACCCTGCTCGTCACCCTCAGGGGCTCTCAGGCACCGGTCTACGTTGCCGCCACGCTCATTGCCGGGGCCGCGATCTATGTCTTTGTCGACTCGGTCATCGGCCCTTTGACCTTCCCGCTGACCGCAGCTTTGCCCGTCCTCTCAAGTCTTCTTTTCCTCCTCTCGTTCAAAAGCCGCAGCACGGTTGTCCCTGAGCAGGAATCGACCCTGCGCGTTACGGCGGCGGATTCTGACGAGAAGGACCCCGTGACCTGGAAGCTCATCGCCGACACACTGACCTACACGCCCTGCCTTGGCATCGGCGTCTACTGTGCCCTGAACTTCATGCCCTATCCGGCCAACATCATCTGCGTCGGCGTGGCAACGATGCTTTCCTGTGCGGTTATCGTTGTCGACTTCACGCGCGTCCGGCTTCTGACCTCAAAGATGCAGCTGAAGCTCTTCTTGCCTCTGGCGGCGCTTACGGTCTTTCCGCTCTCCTTCGTTTCCGGCCCCCTCGTCGGCGTCTTTGTCTTTCTCATCTTCCTGGTCTTCATGCTCAGCCTCGTGACCAACTACGCGGCAGTCTCGGAGTGCTCCCGCATCTTTGAGCTCAATCCAATCCGCTTTTTTTCCTACGGGCGCGCCTACACCATCTTCGGCGTGCTCATCGGCTATCTCTTTGCAAGCTTTGCCTTTGGCGACTTTGTCGTCTCGCACGGCGGCACCATCCTTGCCTTCGCCGGCATTCTCTTTGTCTTCATCATTGCCGCGACCTTCATCCTTGAGGATCACTACCCCACCTCCACCGAAGTAGGCGACGACCTTGACACCATCACCAAACCGCCGGCCAACACACGCGATTACTGGGATGAGCGCTGCGCGGTCATCTCACGCGAATACGGGCTCTCGGCACGCCAGTCCGAGGTTTTAAAGTTGCTCGCCAAGGGTCGCAACACCGGCTACATCCAAAAGCATCTGGTCATCTCCCCCTACACGGCCAAGGCCCACATCTATAACATCTACCAGAAGATTGGCATACACTCGCGCCAGGAGCTGCTGGACCGTTTTGAGGAGGTCGAGCTTGATTAGCCCCGACGGCTAAGGCGCTTGGTGGCGTTTAAGCCGTCTCAGACGCTGACACCCCCAGCTACCCTCCTGATAATGGGAGGCATGTTACCTACGGAGCCGTGCGTGGGATTATGTGTGGAAGCAGGCGTGGAACCGAGCACGAAGCAGGCATGAAATCGAATCAGAAGAAAGGATGGGATATGGCCGAGTACAAGGAGTTTCTGGAGACTCTCGACCGCAAAGCCTATCACGAGGGCGAGGTCGAGTGGGAGGAGGACGGCTACACCGTCACGCGCACCTACAACTACACCGCCCCGGGCTGCCATGACAGCTGCGGTGTGCTGCTCTACACCAGGGACGGCAAGCTGGAAAAGGTCGAGGGCGACCCGCTTGACCCCTATGCCAACGGCAAGCTGTGCATGCGCTGCCTGAATTTGCCGGAGGCAACCAACAATAAGCATCGCATCAAGTGGCCGATGAAGCGTGAGCGCCAATACCGGGGCGACGCCAGCAAATTTGAGCGTATCAGCTGGGACGAGGCCCTTGACCTCGTGGAGTCGAAGATCAAAGAGCTGATTGACGACGCCGGCCTGGGACGCGAGTCGATTATCGTCGGGCACGGCACCGGGCGCAATATCAACTGGCAGGTACCCTTTATCGCCGGCGCCTGTTTTCGCACCGCCAACGTCGGCGGCATCTACTTCTCCGGCTGGTCATGCTACATGCCGCGCGTCTGCGGCGCCGCAGGCCCGATGGGAGACTATCCCCTCGTCGATGCCTCGGAGACCTTCCCCGACCGCTACGCGAACCCCGAATGGCAGCCACCCGAAGTGCTCGTCGTCTGGGGCAACGAGCCGCTGAAGAGCAACGCTGATGGCTATCTCGGCCACTGGCTCAACGTCTGCGTACAGGCGGGTACGAAAATCATCTCCATCGATCCGGTGCTCACCTGGTGGGGCGCACGTGCCGAGTATTGGTTGCCGGTAAACTCCGGAACCGATGTCTGTATCGCGCTGGCCTGGCTGAACGTCATCATGGAAGAGGACCTCATCGACCATGAGTTCGTCGAATACTGGTGCGCCTACTACGATGAGCTCAAGGAGCACTGCAGGGAGTTTACGCCCGAGTGGGCAGCGCCCATCACTGGCGTTCCCGCCGAGGACATTGCTGCTGCCGCGCGCCTGTATGCCTCCGCCGACCGCGGCGCCATTCAATGGGGCCTGGCCTTTGACGCCTCCACCTCATCGTCCATGCACTGGGTGCTCGCCGTCTGCGACATCATGGCCATCTGCGGGCATGTCGAGAAGCCCGGCACGCATGTCTTTGCCCGCAATTCCTTTGACATCAACGCCGGCTATTCCTCCGTCGACCTCTATGCCGACCCCGAGGCCTACAAGCACAAATTCTCCAAGGCGATGGCCGGCTTCGAAGGACTCGACTTCGTGGGCATGTCCAATCCGGACGCGATGGCAAAGACGCTTGAGACCCATCAGCCCTTCCCCATCAAAATCCTCTGGGCGCAGAGCTGCAACGCCTTTGCCGGACACGAGGAGCCCGGGCCGCGGGCCTACAAATACATGAAGGAGGTCGAGTTCATCGCCTATGCCGACCCCTTCATGACCCCGACCGTCGTCGCTCTTGCCGACCTCGTCGTGCCCGTCTCGATGAGCTGCGAGCGCGACTCCGCACGCACCTGGTGGACGCCGCTTCGTGCCATGAAGAAGGTCTCGACCTTCTATGAGGCAAAATCTGATGAGGAGATTGCGATCTGGCTCGGCAAGCGCCTCAACCCCACGCTGTTCGCACGCTGGGACACCGCCGAAGACCTTATCAACGACTACCTGCTCACCGATTTGGCGGTCGTGGGCGAGGACGGCACGGTGAAGAAATCGAACTTCTCCGCCGCAACCGACGAGAACTGGGGTCACGATTCTGGTGCCGACGACACGACGGTCACCACCAAGTGCCCTGTCACCTTCCGCGAGCTTGTCGAGGGCGTGAATACCGAGACTGGTCAGGCGGGCGTGGCCGGAGGGGGCCAGGGGTATCTCTACGACGACTGGAACGCCACCTATTACAAGCACGAGAAGGGTCTGCTGCGCGCCGACGGCGGTTTGGGCTTTAATACTCCGAGCGGCCGCATCGAGCTTGTGCCGGTCACCTTTGACGCCTGGGGTATCCCGAAATACCCGGTCTACACACCGGTTTCCTGCTCCCAGGAGACCGCCGAGAAATTCACGTCCTACTTAAAGGATCGGTCGGCCGGCATCTTTTCCTCCGACGGCGATCTGACCGACAGGGACTTTGACCTCTTTGAGGAGTACCCCTTCTACTTCATCAACGGTGCGCGTTCCTACGAGTTTTTCCACACCGAGCATCGCTGGGCCGACACGCTGCGCGAGTTTCACCCCGAACCGCTCGTCAAGATCAGCCCCGAGACAGCCGAGGAGTATGGCCTGAAGGACGGCGACTGGGTCTGGATTGAGAACTGGGATGGCCGCTGCAAGCAGATGGTCAAGATATTTCCCGGCATGGACAAGCGCTTCATCTCCGCCGAACACGGCTGGTGGAAGCCCGAGGAGGAGGCAAGCGAGCCAAGCCTCTATAAATGCTTCGACTACAATGTCAACAACCTGACGCATGCCTATGAGAGCGGCCCGGGCAACATCGGCGCCCCGATCAAGGCCCTGCGCGCCAAGATATACAAGGTCACGGAGGAAAACGCCTCTCCCACACCGGGCGAGGTCGTCACCCGCCTCGGTGGCTTCCGCGACTACGAGCCCGCAAAGATGTAGACAGGCAACAGGCCACCGACGATTGGAGTAAAGAGATGACAAAGGGAATCCTGATCAACTACGAGTACTGCACCGGCTGTCACAGCTGCGAGATTGCGTGCAAGAAGTATCTGGAGTTGGAGAAGGGCGATTTTGGTATCAAGCTGACGGAGACCGGCCCGGCCAAGTACAGCTCCGGGCGCTACGATGGCAAGTGGGAGTGGACCTGGTTGCCCGTCATCACGCATGCCTGCACCGGTTGTACCGACCGCGTGGAGAAGGGTAAGATGCCGATGTGCGTCCAACATTGCCAGGCCTGGTGCATGTATTATGGCGAGGTCGAGGACCTGGCCAAAAAGATGGACGGCAAGACCCGCTGGTCGTTGCAGACCTTTGAAGGACAGTAGGAGCAAAAGCGGCACGCGAGGGCAGAGGAGGCTGCAAAAGGTGCGCCCGCCGACGAAGGGACGTACCCAGGTTTGTTGGACTTCGGTAACCGAGAACAGAGGGACAGAGAAGGAGGCTTGAAGATGACGATTACCTCGCTTAAAAACGCCTTCAGCGTCGAGGGCAGAAACGTGCTCATCACAGGTGGCACACAGGGACTTGGCAACGCCATTGCGGATGGCTATGCCGAGCTGGGCGCCAATGTTGGCTTTACCGGCCGCACCAGGGAAAAGGGCGAGAAGGCCGCGGCCGCGCTCCAGGCAAAATACCCCCAGGTCAAAGTCAGGTTCTATCAGGCCGACCAGACGGTGCAGGCCGACGCCCAGGCAGCCGTTGATGCCTTTGTGGCAGATTTTGGGAAGATTGATGTGCTTGTCAACAACGCCGGCTGCGGAGGCGGCGATGACGCCATCGGCTACATCAAGGACAATTTTGCCAACTGGCACAAGGTCATCGCGCTCGATCTCACCGCCTACTTCATGATGAGCGTCATGGCTGCCGAGAAGATGCGTGAGACGGGCGGCGGTTCCATTATCAACATAACCTCAAATGCCGGCCTTGTTGTGAACAAGCCGCAGAAGATGGTTAACTACTCAACCGCCAAGGCCGGTGCGAACCATATGACCGAGATGCTGGCGTGGGAGTGGGCCGAGTACGGCATCCGCGTGAACGCCATCGCCCCTGGCTACTTTAAAACCGCACTTGAGATTGCCGATTTGGCCGAACAATGGCTTGAGATGACCCCGACCGGTCGTTTTGGTGAGCCAATTGAGGTCGCCGCCCTGGCCGTTTACCTGGGCTCTGAGGCCTCGGAGCAGATGACGGGCGCAATCCTGGTGATTGACGGCGGCTATCAGCTCGCGAACTGATTACGACGAAACGAAGATTCCTCTGAAGTAAAGGCGACCAAGGGTCGCCTTTACTTTGAGAACCTCTGCGGTGCACTTTTACGGAGACGCTTTAGGGAGAGCCTTTGCAGAGACGCTTTAGGACCCAGGTGTTTGACGGTGACGCTTTAGGACCCAGGTGTTTGACGATGACGCTTTAGGGCCCAGGTGTTTGACGATGACGCTTTACGATAAGGATCATACCCGTGATTAAAACTGACCCACGTGCGCAAAATCCCTGGAAGATCGGCCTCATCCTCCTGCTTGCCGGCATCGCCATCGGCTGTGCCCAGCACAAGGTGCCAACCATCCTGATTCCTCTGATGGAGAAGTTTGACCTTGACGCCTTTGCCGCTTCCTGGCTGATGTCGATTCTCGTCCTCGTCGGCGTGTTTTTGGCTCTGCCCTTAGGCAAGATGATTCAGCGCTGGGGCTTTAAGCCCTGGCTGCTCGGAGGTCTGATTCTCCTTGTCGTCGGCACCCTGATTGGCCTTGCCGCCGGCTTTCTTGTCTCCCCTGCCCTTCTCTTTGTCTCCCGAGGCATCGAGGGTATTGGCCTGATGGTTGTCTCAACCTGTGCGCCGACTGCTGTCGCCCAATGCGTGCGACCGGATCGCCAGGGCCTGGCCATGGGGCTTTGGAGCAACTGGGGGGCCATCGGTGGAGCGGTCGGCATGGCAACAACGCCGTTTATCTGGTCCGCCCTTGGTTACAGCTGGGTCTGGTCGCTTTTCATCATCATAGCTGTTGTTGCCATCGTGCTGATTTTCCTGTTTGTCGATGACCCACAACCCGCTCTGCTCGCGGCGGCAGCTGGGGCAGGGATGGGGCCTGTGGGCGCGGCTGACGGTGCGGCGGGCGAGGCGGGCGCTGTTGGTGGGGCTGCTGCAACGGGCGCGATTGGTGGGGCTGCTGCAACGGGCGCGGTTGGTGGGAACAGCACAAAACCCGCTTCGGCGGGACGCTACCGAGAGGTCTTAACCCGCGACACGGTTCTGGTCCTGTACGCCTTTATCTGTTTTTCCCTGGGGTTGCTCGCCCTTCTCACCTATCTGCCCTCAATCCTGCAGCTTCAGGGCATCCCTCGTGAGATTTCGGCTTTACCCATCACCCTTATCCAGTTGCTTTCGATGATATGTGTGCCAATCTGTGGCGCAATCTACGACAAAACTGGACGGGCGAAGCCTCTTTTGATGGTCACGCTCTTCACCTTTGGCGCAGGCATCTTCCTGATGTTCACGAGCACCGGCCCTTTGCTCTGGGGAGCTGCGGCTCTTGAGGGCATCGTGGGCTTTTCCTGCATCGGCATGTTCCTGACCGCCTATTCCGAGGCGCTGCCGCGGCGGGAGTTGATGGCCATGGGCATGGGGGTCTTTATTCTGGTTCAGAGCCTGGGGCAGTTTCTCGGCTCAGCCGTCGTACAGATGCTGCTCGGCCCTGACCTGACGCACTGGGTCTTTGCCGGCGCCTGTGTCTTTGCTATTGTCACCAGCGGCGTTATTGGCCTTGCCTTCGCACGGTTTCGCTAGGGAGGTGCCGATTAATTGCTTGTATGCCAGATTGAGAGTCAATTTGCTTCTGATCAAGGCAGAGTTATCCAACACTACTTGACGTAATGTTGGATAACTCCAACGCAGAGCAGGAGTAAATTGGCCGCAAGATGGCATACAGTGAATAAATCGGTGCCTCCCTAAGGTGGGCAAGCGGCTATACGGTCGAGAAAGCGCGCGGTGGGTACGGCGGGGCAGGAGTGGAGCGGGAGCGGCGGAGCGTGCGGCGGGGGCGCAGGGTAGCACTCGCCGCTATTGTGCCCTGAGCAACTCAATCTCAAAGGTGAGATCCTCACCCGCAAGCTCATGGTTCAGATCAAAGGTCGCCTCACCGTTTTCTACTTTCAGTACCTTGCAACGAGCCATCTGACCGTTTCCCATGGGCATATAGATGTACTCTCCAACCGGGAGCTTCTCCGCGTTGGGGATGTATTGTACAGGGACGGTCTGGACTGCCTCGTCGCGCCTCTCACCGTATGCCTCTGCAGCGGGGATGTGGACGGTTCTGCGTTCGCCGGGCTCCATCTCAAGGACGGCGGCGTCAAAACCGGGAATCATCTGCCCCGCGCCGACGACAAACTCGATGGGCTCACCGCGTTTATAGCTGTCATCAAAAACCGTGCCGTCATTCAGGGTCCCCCGATAGTGTGCCTGTACCTTCTGTCCGGATTGTGTCATGCTGCCCGTCTCCTGTCCTTGTCATGGTGCACTCAGTCTGCCTGAATGACAGTGCCGCTGTGCCTTCCTGAACATGTACCGTACCAGTGTAGTCGATTGACGTTGTGATGTACGTTGTGTCAAAAATGTAAAGACAAAGAGGAATAGGGAGCGCTGCGCACCTCATAGATCGAGCCACAGGGCGGGGCGGATGCCGTCGTAATCGTTGACGAAGTCGCCGTTGACCTCGAGGTGACCATCGCTGCCGATGATTGCGACCCGGCTGCCGTGGTAGCCCGGCGACCGGAGCAGCCAGGAGTGCGCCTGGCTTTTGTTCAGGCCATCCCGCAGGGTGCTTTCATGAGTGTCCAGATTCTCCTGAGCCCAGCCAAAATAATCCCGGTAGATGGAGAGGCCATACTCGATGTCTGCCTCCGCCATCGTCAGAGACGCGATGCGGTCGCCATCGTCTGCAAAGTAGCGCTCTGCCTCATCGATACTTAAAAGGAAGATGCGATCCTCGGTGTTCTCGCCACCCGCAGCACCGGACTCAAGATTGTCGGGATTTACGATGGGGGACGGGGCGATTGCCTCCTGCAACTCGGTGTTGAAGGTGGCGTTAAGAAACTCGCCATTGAGCCAGGCGCGGACGTCACTTGTCGCCCAGGTGGTCTCAGCGGCATTCCAATCGATCTGACCAGATGAAGTGACGCCGAGATCGTCGTATTGGCGAACCGTGAGGACATTCTCGGATATGAGCAGCGCACGTCTGTC
>JAISLY010000044.1 GCA_031277035.1 Coriobacteriales bacterium
GCCCCCCGCCCCCCCCCCGCCCCCCCCGCGCCCGCGCCCCCCCCCCCCCCCCCCCCCCCCCCCCACCTCATCTCTATTGTTCACGGTGATGTCGGTGAACTCCTGCTCGTGTCGTTTGACGATTTCTGCGAGATAGGGGTCAAAATGCGTGCCGGCGTCCTTGTAGATAATCGTGAAGGCCTCTTCGGGAAGCCATGCCTTCTTGTAGGGCCGCACTGAGGTCAGGGCGTCAAAGACGTCGGCGACTGCGGTGATGCGGGCGCTCAGGGGAATCTCGGGGCCCTTGATGCCGTTCGGATAGCCGGAGCCGTCCCACTTCTCATGGTGTCCGAGGGCTATCTCGAGGGCCGTGAACAAAAGCGAGTCCTCGCCCATCTTGTTGATGGCGCTGCCAAGCATTTCGGCACCATAGACGGGGTGTCCTTTGATAATCTCAAACTCATCCTCGGTCAGGCGCCCCGGCTTGAGCAGGACGTGATCAGGCATCGCCAGCTTACCGAGGTCGTGGAGCTTGCAGCTCTCGATGATGTCGTCGCCGTACTGCTCGGAGATGAGGTAGCCCTCATGGGGGTTTGCCAGCAGGTCCTTGACGATAACCCCGCAGAAGAAGCTGACGCGTTCGATGTGCGCACCGGTGTCGTGGTCACGCATATCGGAGGCCTTGGCCAGCAGGTCAAGCGTGGTCTTATCGCGTTGCGCGAGCTTCGCGTTGACCTGTTGCAGCTCGTCAGTCTTCTCCTCAACCAACTCCTCCAGATGGTTACGATGGCGAAAGAGTTCGAGTTGCAGACGCACGCGGGTCAGAAGCGAGCGGGGTTTAAACGGCTTGAGCAGGTAGTCCATCGCACCGATCTCCAGTGCGCGAACCTCGTCCTCGCTATCCACCGAGCCGGTGAGGAAGATAACGGGGATATTTTCCGTCTTCGGGTCGCTTTGCAGTATTGCCAGGACCTCAAGCCCGGTCAACTCGGGCATATTATGGTCAAGCAGGATCAGATCGGCCGGATTTTTCTCCAGATACTTGAGAGCGGCCGTCCCGGAAGTGAAGGGTCGCACCGCGTAGTCGGTTTTGAGGACTTCGAGAACCGCATTGAGGACAATCGGGTCGTCATCAACTGTCAGTATGATACTTTTGGAACCGTTGAGTGCCATGATAGAACCCGTGACCCCTTTCTCAGGCAACATGAAGCGTTACGGTTTCGCCGTGTTGCATCAGAGAAACAGCGTAGCACAAAGCGACGCCTCCTTCCACCTCACTGCGTCAGAAAAGCCCATCAGAGTCCACCAGAGTCCATCAGAAAGCCCACTCGCCCGCCTGGAAGATTGGCACTTCGGTGCCGTCAGCTCTGATCCCGGTGATTTGGAGGTCGGCGGTGCCTATCATGAAGTCCACATGGGCGGCACTCTTGTTCACGCCGGCCGCCACGTACTCCTCTTCGCTCATCCTGACGCCGCCCTCCAGGCAGTCGGGAAAGCCAAGCCCCAGCGCCAGGTGGCAGGAGGCATTCTCATCATAAAGCGTGTTGTAGAACAGCAGGCCCGATTCGCGTATCGGCGAGGTCCAGGGTACCAGCGCGACCTCGCCCAGGCGCCGGGCGCCTTCGTCTGTGGCGAGTATCGACTTGAGTACATCGAGGCCTTCTCGAGCGCTGCAGTCGGTGACCGTACCGTTTTCGAAGGTAAGCGAAAACCCATCGACGATGGAGCCGTTGTGCACAAGCGGCATGCTTGAGAAGACGATGCCCTCGGCGCGAAGGCGGTCAGGTGTGGTGAATATCTCCTCTGTGGGCATGTTTGGGAAAAACCAGCGGCCGCCTCCCTCGGTGCTCCTCGCGCCCGCGCTCGTCGAGCCCGCCGAGCCCGCGTCCGCGTTTGCGCCCGCCTCGCCTGCGCCCGCCTCCGCCGCCGCGCCCGCCTCCGCCGCCGCGCCCGCGTCCGCCGCGCCCCCGTCCGCATCCTCCACGACCGCGTCGCCGCCTCCCTTCCAGATGCCACGGCTGTTCAGGCCGACCATCAGGTCGGTACCGAGACTGTTGGTATAGTGCAGGCGGTCAAAGCGCTCCCTGGTCAACCATACGATGCGCTCGTTAAAGCTCTGCTGATGCTGGCTCCAGGCCTCGACGGGATCGGGCGCATCGAGACGGACGGTCTTGAAGAGAGCCTCCCAGAGTTTTAAGACGGCCTCATCGTCGGGTAGACCGGGAAAGACGTGCCGCGCCCAGGCGGGCGAGGCCGCCCCGACGATGCACCAGACAAGGCGGCCCTGCGCCTGCGCGTCGTAGAACTCCTTGCAGGCCACATGGGCGGCACGGGCGTTGGCGACGAGCTTCATCGGGTCGACGCCGGCCAGTGCCTGCGGATTCTCGCTCGTGACGAAGAGGACGGCCGCTGCGCTGCGAGCGATGGAATTATTCATCAGTGCCAGCCATTCAGGGTAGACCTCAAATACCTCCACGGGGCAGTTGTCATAGGTCAGGCGCACGATGGCCTCGTCGCTCAGGCGTACGGTGACACGCCGGGCACCGGCCCGGTAGGCTTCCTTGGTCAGCAGGCGCGCGAAGGGCAGGCAGTCGGTCGAAATCGAAAGATAGAGATCCTGCCCCGGCCTCAGCGCGACGCCGCTGCGTATGACGAGGTGAGCATAGCGCGCAAGCCTGGCATCGAGGTCCTCTGCGGTCAGGCGGCTCGGTGCGTCGGGGGCAGGGTTAAAACTGGCACCCGCAGGGCTGCCCGCGGAATCGCCCGCAGGGCTGCTTGCGGAATCGCCCGCAGGATCGCTCACGGGGCTGCCCGCGGGACTGCCTGCGGAATCACGTGCGGGATTGTTCATGGGTACCTCTTTTCGCGCCGCTCATCTCCTGTACCTGCAAGGGCAACTATACCGCATTCGCTCTTCAACTCCCAGGGTGTTTCGATAGCGTATAATACCTTACTGAAGGATAATGGGGGTTCAGAGGGACTGGAAGCGAGAGGAAAAGACGAATGGAAAGACGAAGTTTTCGCGACGACCTGGATGCCGCCATTGCCTTTCATGGTCATCTCTGTGGAGGTCAGATCATCGGTACGCGTATCGCCCGTTTTGCGCTTGACTACTTTGGGGCCTATGATACCGAGAAGAAGCCCGACCTTCTCGCCTTCGTGGAGGCCGACCGCTGCCTGGCCGACGCCATCTCGGTCGTCGCGGGTCTGACCCTTGGCAAGCGACGGCTGAAGTGGATGGATTACGGCAAGATGGCCGCGACCTTTTACCACATTGGGACCGGCGAGGCTATCCGCCTGCATACCGCGGATATTCGCCCTTCCGATGATGTTGTTGACAAGGTGGCTTTCTACGAGGCTATTCCCGATAGCGAGCTGATCATTGTGGAGCAGGTCGAGGTTCATCTAAGGCCAGAAGATCTGCCGGGCAAGCCAAAGAGCACCGTGGTCTGCGCAATCTGTGGTGAACGAGTTCACGACGGTCGCGAGGTCGTGCGCGAAGGGAAGCCGATTTGCAGGGCATGTCTGGGCGAGCCCGTGTGCAGGCCGGTGTATTACACCAGACAGGAAGCGGGCAGCCCGACAAAAGCGTCCAAGCCCGCAGTGTGACGCCAGCGGGAAGCCCGAAGCGTTAAGAAATCTCTCGATAATTCCGGACAATCTTTCCGTGTGGCCCCTCGGTTGCCCGGTAACATGCTATCCTGAGCACAGCGTATAAGGAGACGCTGCTCAACATCCCCCGAGGGGGGAGGAAAGGGGAATACTCATGACAGAGGAAAGGGATTTGCAGGGGATGGACACATCGGTTGACCTGGGACGTTACCAGTTCAATCGTCGCGCGTTCATCAAGGCGGCACTTGCCAGCGCCGGCGCGATGGCAGCGGCAGGTGCGGGACTTGCGGCATGTGCGCCTGGAGGTGAGCCGGCAGCCGGTGCACCTGCCGAAGCGGGTGGCGGGGCAGCACCTGCCGAAGGCGGATCGAAGGTCATCGCGCCTGGCGATCTGTCGGCGCTGGGGGCCGCACCCGAGATTGCAGAGGGCGACATCGCCGAGACCATCGACTGCGACCTCGTCGTTGTCGGCACGGGTATCTCCGGGCTGGCAACCGCTCGCTCCGCAGCCGAAAGCGGTGCAAAGGTCATCGCCATCGAGAAGAAGGCCGACATCTCGATTCACGGCTTTGATGTCGCCATCAATAACTCCTTCATCGCCGAGGAGCAGGGCATCCACAACGACCCCAAGGCCGTCATGAACGAGTACCAGCGCCGCACCGTCGGGCGTGCCAACTATCCAATCGTCATGCACTGGGCAAAGGGTTCAAGCGCGGCCTTCGAATGGTATGCCGGCCCAAAGAAGGACGATGCCGAGTTCATGAGCCACCTGACCATCTATTGCGCACCGGCCTGGCCGGAGCACAAGCCCGAGAACGACCTAACCCAGTACTTCCTGGGTACCGTGTCATTCAAGGAGGATCCGGCCAACCCAATCGGCTCGCCGTACTGGATGGATCTTGGTCAGGCGAACAAGGCTGCCGCCGAGGCCGCCGGCGCCGAGTTCCAGTTCCTCCGCGCGGTTATCAAGCTTGAGACTGACGGCAGCGGCAAGATTATCGGCTGCTACGCCACCGATCAGGAGGGCAAGATATACAAGTACAACACCACCAGGGGAGTCATTCTGGCAACCGGAGGAGCCGCTCAGTTTGGCGCTGGCAGTGAGGTCATCCACAAGGTCTTCGTGCCACAGCTCTATAAGAACTGGATGCTCGCCACAGGCGGCACCGAGCCCCAGTGGGAGACGATGTTTGAGATTCTCCCCGATCCGATGCAGGCTATCGGCGGCACCACCGGCGACGGACAGCTGCTCGCAGCATGGGTCGGCGGCCAGATGGACGCCTGGGCAGACAGCGCCATGGGTTCCTGTGAGACCGGCATCGGTGGCACGTGCGCACTGTCCGTCAATCAGCTTGGCGAGCGCTACTGGAACGAGGACATGGGCATCTGGCAGAAGCACGATGCCGTCTTTAACCAGCCGGGCAAAATTTGCTACGACATCATCGACACCAACTGGCTTGAGCGCCTCAAGTACCAGACCTGGGGTCACCGCAACTTTGCCTATGTGGACGCTGAGGTTGCCGTTGGTTGGAATGGCTTTGATTACGCGCAGCAGTTCGATACGGAATTCCGCACGGCAGTCGGCAACCCCGAGGGCGTCATCCCGTCGCTTGACCCACATGCCGGAACCGTCTACGGCGCTGAGACGCTGGAGGAGCTGGCCGACATCATCAAGGTTCCCAAGGAGACCTTCCTTGCAACAGTCGCACGCTACAACAGCTTCTGCGACGCTGGCGAGGACAGCGACTTTGGCTGCGACCCGCTGAAGCTGATGCCGCTCAAGGAGGGCCCCTTCTTTGCCTGCTCCGCGGCATCCATGCCTGCCATGGGCGCTTATGCTGGGCTGGTAACCAATGGCAAATTCCAGGTCATGCACACCGAGGGTCATCCCATCGAGGGCCTTTGGGCGGTCGGCAACGTGGGCGGCGCGAAATTCAGCCCGAGCTACTCCACGATGATGGGCGGCATGAACCACGGACCTGGCCTGACCTATGGCTATTATTGCGGCAAGTACGCCGCGGGCGAGACAGTTGAGCTCTAAGCGACTTCGTGTAAAAGTTGTACGGTATCTGCATCCCGCAGGCGTGATTCGGAGATTTCTCCTGAGAACGCGCGCCTGCGGGATGTCGCCTGCGGGATGCGCCTTTGCGCCTTATGGTAGAATATCCGTCGCTCGTTGAAGCCCCCATAGTCTAGCGGTCAGGACGCCACCCTTTCAAGGTGGAGGTCACGGGTTCGAATCCCGTTGGGGGTACCAAAAAATTCTCAAAAACCCCTGGTCATCAGGGGTTTTTGACAGTTGTGACGGAGGCGGAGGGATTCGCATGTTTTGCTCCGCAAACCATGAGACCTCGCTCGCTTCGCTCGCTCGGACCTGCGGGCGGGCGACGCGCCACTGGCGCCTCGCCTCAGCGCCCGCAGCCCTCACGGGTTCGAATCCCTCCGATAAGGATGTGGCATCGTACCAAAAGGCCCTGCAAGGGGGTCTTTTGGTACAATCATATGGCGGAGGCGGAGGGATTCGAACCCCCGTGGGGTTGCCCCCAAACGGTTTTCAAGACCGCCGCGTTATGACCACTTCGCTACGCCTCCGTAACAGGCAAGGATTATACCATCTACGTACGCTTCGGTTGAGCCATCTCACGAACCATCTCACGAACCA
The DNA here is from genome assembly GCA_031277035.1 of Coriobacteriales bacterium. Lineage (GTDB taxonomy): Bacteria > Actinomycetota > Coriobacteriia > Coriobacteriales > UBA8131 > JAIRXA01. Next base: position 6,254 of record JAISLY010000044.1, read on the forward strand.
TCTCATGAGTCATTCCACGAGTCATCTCACCGAACCCCCACCTGTCCTTTCGTCTGCCCTCATCCCCGTATCCCATCTGCCCTCCCATTTGCCCCCATCCGACCGACAGAATTGCGGTAGACTTGCTCCATGGACACCTCCGTCGCAAACGCACACCTTGAGAACGCTCAGCGCGCGGCCGACATCGCATATATGCGTTGTGCGCTTGAGCAGGCGCGTCAGGCGGCAGCGCTTGGCGAGGTGCCGATTGGCGCCGTCGTTGTCTTTGAGGAGCGCGTTATCGCACACGGCTGCAATCGACGTGAGACGGACGCGGACCCTTCGGCCCACGCCGAGCACATCGCGCTTCTGGCGGCGGCGCGCACGCTTGGCCGCTGGCGGCTGTCCGGCTGTACCATCTACGTTACGCTTGAACCATGCCTGATGTGCGCCGGCCTGATGCAGCAGGCGCGCATCGATCGCTGCGTCTTTGCAACGCACGACCCCAAGGGTGGCGCTTTGGGCTCGCTGTACCAGGTGCATGCCGACAAACGTCTGAATCACCGATTCGCGGTGGAGAGTGGCATCTGTGAGCAGGAGAGCGCCGAGTTGCTCCGCGCCTTCTTCGCAAACCTACGCAGACGAAAGGAGGGAGACGATGAGCATTCTCATTGAGACTGCCCCCGCAAAATTAAATCTCCTTCTGTCGGTGAGCAGGGAGCTGCAGGCCGGCAAGCATCTGCTGCGTTCGGTCTTTCTGACCGTCAATCTTGCGGATACGCTGCGCTTTGCGTATGAGGCATGCGCTGCGCACGGCGTGCATATTGAGATGCGAACTGGCGATGAGTCCTGCGAGAGCACTTCCTCAGCGCCCAGCCACGAAGCAATCCCTCTGGAGGACAACATCATCTATCAGTCAATCTGCATGTTTGAGGAGATAATCGGCAGGAGGCTTGAGGGCGCGCTTTCCGTTGAGGTCATCAAGCGCATCCCTGCCCGCGGCGGGCTTGGCGGCGGCTCGTCCGATGCGGCCGCCACCCTGCGTGCGCTCTGCCGTCTGACCGGCGTCGATCCTGCTTCCAAGGCTACTCACGCGGCCGCACAGCGCCTTGGTGCCGACGTCCCCTTCCTTCTGACGGGCGGGTGTGCCTTGATGGGTGGGGTCGGGGAGAAACTGGAGCGCCGTCTGCCGGAGCCGCAGCTCGACTTCGTGCTTGCCAAGCCCGCCGCGGGCATCTCGACGCGCGATGCCTATGCGGCCTTTGATGCTGACCCGCAGCCAGAACTCTCACCCGCACAGCTCATCAAGGCCCTCACAGGCCAAGGCGCCCCCGCCCCCCTCTCCGAGGTCGCTTTTGCTCCCACCAGCCTCGCACCTTCTGCCTCCGAAGGCCGCAGTGCCACCATCGCGCGCGCCTGCGCGAACAATCTCACTGTGGCCGCGCAGACCCTCCTGCCCGAGCTCGTCCTGTTGCGCGAAAGGATTCAGGCATGCCCCGGCGTCCTGAACGCCGTGCTTACCGGCAGCGGCTCGGTCATCTTTGGCATCTGCGAAAGCCGACAGGCCGCTACCGAGGCAGCGGCCTGTCTGAAAGAACAGGGGTATTGGGCAGCTATCTGCGCCTGCGGGCTCGCCCCCGAAGGCCGCCCATCCGACGTGTGACGTCCAACGTGTGACCTGCGGGCTCGCCCCCGAAGGCCTCCCTCAAACGCGCGAGCCGAATCCGGTTCCTAATCCTTCGTCAATCCCACATCCCCAACAGATAAATCAATCTCGCGCAGGTCAGCGGCGACTTTCAGGGGTGAATAACCTTCAGCCTTGATGATGAGCGTGTACTCATCGGCAGGCACCTGGTCAAACTTGAAGTCGCCCAGCTCATCGGTCTCCTGCGTTGCAATCAGGGCGCCCGCGGCCCCGCCGGCCCCCGCGGCCCCGCCAGCCCCGCCGGCCCCTGTGCTCACCAGTTCCACCGTTGCGCCAATCACAACTTCGTCGGCTGCGAAATCAACCGCAGTGCCGGCGACAAAGCGTTTGGGCAGATGCAGGTAATAGACCTTTGGGCCGAAGCCGGCTACCTCTGACAAAACCTCGGCCTTGGAGAGAAGTGCCCCAAACTCCTCTTCCTCCCTGAACTGGATGGCATCGTGTGCGCAGGCGTCAACACAGCGCGGGACACTCCAACCGTTGTCGAGCAGATGTGCGCACCCGGTGCATTTCTGGGCGAGCTTGAGCTCGTCGTTAAAGAAGACAGCTCCCAGAGGGCAGCTCTCAACAAGCGCTTTTGCCAGTTCCTCGTCACCGTCAGACGCGGGATCGAAGATGACAAGGCCGTCCTCGCGCCGATACACAGCCTCGGGCTTACCGGCGGCGGCAGCGGCGGCGATGCAGGGGGCGTCTGCGCAATGTGCGCACAGTGTTGGCCGATAGGCGACGCGCACCCAGGGCACCTGCCCCCGGGTCTTCTCGTCCACACGCATCCAGAATTGCCCGGTCAGCGGCTGCGGCGCGGCGTAGGGACGCCAGTCGGCCTCGCAGTGCTCGTCCTTGCAGACAATCTGGCAGTTGTAGCAACCGTTGCAGTGGGAAAGGTCGATCAGGAATGCTTTGGTCATCTCAGGCCTCCTTTCGCGTGTTGTCAACTATCCGGGCTCTGGCCACCAGACCTGCATGGGGATCATAGTCGCGATTCCAGGCTTCGGGATAGCGGGCCGCCAACTCTTTGAGGTCGGCCTTGCGGATGCCCACGAGAAAGCCATTCGTCACCTCGCCCGCAGCATTTTTCGAGGAGGTCTTGGTCGGGCAGATAAGGTTGTTGGCGCCGCCCCGGTCAAGGCCGCCCACGCCGAACTCCAGGATGTCGGTTCGTGCGCCATGATCCTGATACAGTACACCGGGCATGATGCGCTCGGTGACGATGATGCCGCCCAGTACCCGTCCGCGCTCGTTGAACAGCTCGGCCACATCGCCGTCTTCAAGACCGTGTAGCGCGGCATCGTCTGGATGTATCCAGATTGGCTCGTACTGGTAGCCGTCGGCTCCGCGCACCTTGCAGGTCTTGATCTCCCTCAGCCACTGGATGTCGTCATGCTGGGCATGCACGCGCCACCGCGGGTGATTGCTCACGAGCAGATAGGGGTAGTCCTGAGCGCGATCGGAACTGATGCGTTCCTGGTGGCCGTCGCCTTCTTCAATCCAGTGAGCCACCGGCCCGCGAATCTTGTCATCGGGAAAGTAGTGTGCCAGATTAGTGGAGTAGAACTCCAGTTTCCCGGTCGGGGTTTTAAGCGGGTTGGCCTCGGGGTCGCGGTAGAAGTCGTTAAAGCCGACGGTGAGATCCTCCCAGTTCTCGGGTGTTGGGAAGAGGAGGTATTTCTGGTCGATGAACTTCTCCAGCGGATATTCGTCAAGAGGTATCTCGGCGTGCTCATAGGCGATTCGCACATCATCGTCAAAGGTCAGACCCCGGGTGTACTTCTCATAAAGGCCCTCGTAGATGCCGCCATACTTCTCCAGCGCCCTGGCAACCTCACAAACCGCCGCAAAGTCTCCCTTTGCCTCGCCGACCGGCTCGATGGCCTGCTCCTCGTAGGCGACCATGATCCACTGGCCGTTATAGGGGTCGGCCGCAATATCCTGCAATTCAAAGATTGTGCAGATGGGCAGAATGATGTCGGCCATCAGGGTGTCGTTTTCCATCCACTGGTGTTGCACGACGTAAAACTCGATGCTCGGATGACGCACGGCGTCCTGATAGATGGTGCCGCCGTTCCAGCAGGTCTCCCAGCAGGGCGTGTCAGACCAGATCATGTGCAGGCGCGGGCCGTCCCCAGGGTACTCAAAGCCGAGGAACTGATCCTCCTTGTTCATCGAGCAGATTACATGGCCATACCAGCTGATACTCTCATCATTGTCGATGCCCAGTATCGCCTGTGGTGTCATGGTCTTGGGGATGAAGTATTTACCGGGGTGCATCATCCAGCCCTTGTAGCTTGCGTAAAAGATTGGGTTTATCTCAGAGGTCGGCACGGGATAGATGCCCTGGATGCCCCACTCGATCCACTTCAGCTGGCTGACGCCCGGCTTGCCCAGGCCCTGCATGCCCAAAAGATAGGCCTCCAGGCGGGCTGGTTCGTGCGAGTAGCAGGAGCGGATGTAGCCGCCGCCGTTGCAGTGCGAGATGGAGACGAGATGCGTACCCCAGTAGCGGGCAAAGGCCTTGATGCGATAGGACGGGATGCCGCATTTCTCCGCCGCCCATTCAGGGGTCTTGGGCACGCCGTCCTCGTGGCCGAGCACGTAGTACTCAAACCAGTCAAAGCCCTCGACGTGGGTGGCGACGTAGTCCTTGTCATAGAGGTCTTCGGTCATCCACACATAGGCGATGGCCAGTTGGAAGGCCGCGTCGGTATTGGGGAGCACGGGTATCCAGCGATCGGCGTGCACCGCGTTGGTGTAGTTCACGTCCGGTGCGATATGAATCTGCCTGACCCCAATCTCGGTGAGCCAAAAACAGATGCGCGAGGGCTGAAAACCGCCCCAGCCCATGGGGGTCGTCTCGGGGTCGGCACCCCAGAACAGAAGTGCGTCGGAGTTTTTGGCGATGTCCCACACCACGTTGGTCTGCGGGTTTTGCTGGCCGTGGCTCTCGGAGCCCCAGACGTGCTTGGCGCCCCAGTACCAGCCCTCCCAGGAGTCGGGCTGGCGCGCCTGCACGGTGTACTCGTCGGTCTCGGGCCCTATCAGGTCCAGAAGACGGCTCTGGCAGCCATGGGGGCCGGAGATGATCTTCGTCTCACCGTGGCCCTCGCCCTGAACGAGGATGGCGCGGTTGCCGTAGGTGTCGTGGATGCGAACGAGCTCGGCGGCGATAATGGCTGCGGCCTCGTCCCAACTGATGCGCTCATAACCCGAAATGCCGCGATTTTGGGTATTGCGCTCGCCATTGGGGTCCCAGTCTACGCGCTTGAGGGGATAGGGTACCCGGTTTGGTGAATAGGCGCGGCGTTTGTAGGCCAGAGACAGCGGCGGGATGAGGGACTTGAACCCCGGCTTGAAGGTTGAGCCTCTGACGTTGAACTCCCAGGCGTTCAAATCCTCCGGTGTGTAGTGGTCATCGTAGTGAAGCGGCCGGATACGCGCGATGCGTCCGTCCAGGACATCGACATGCGCAAAGTTGGACGCCCCGCCAAAGGCGCAGAAGCCGAGATTCTGTACGACGGTCTTATCCTTGATCTTCATATGTGTCCCCTTATCCCTTCGATATGGCATTCAGCCGCGGGTATGGCATTCAGACGCAACCCTACAATGCACAAATCATAGCGCATGACACCCCTCTCTGGGTATGGTACGAAACGCATGGTCATTTACCACGCGAAGAGTAGGAGATAGACCTGAGATACTACTTTTCGGACAATGCCCCCTTACGCGAGGCGTAGTACTATCCTTGTACCGAAGGGCCGCGCCTGCTTTGGGGTGCAGCCACATCCTTGCCAACAGAGGCATGACTGAGAGGGGATAGACACCATGGGTTCTTCCTACAAGCGTTGCTTCACTCCCATTACGATCAAGGGGCTCGAGTTTAAAAACCGCATCGTCTGCACGCCCCATGTGCCCGGTTGGGGCTCGCGTGAGGGTGTGTTGACCGCGGAGCAGAGTGCCTTTTATGAGGGCATCGCCTCAAGTGGTGCGGCTATCGTGACACTGGGCAACTGCTCGGTGCAGATGAAGGAGTGCTCAGATGAGATTCATCAGCTCGACCTGAGCGACGACAAGGTGATCTTTGGCCTCTCGAACCTGCAAAAACGCATGCGCCGCTACGGCACGAACATCTCCGCCCAGATCAACTACTGCGGCCGCAATGCCTGGTGGCCGGGCTCGACCCGCTACGCCCCCTCGCCCATCACCGCGCCGGGGACGCTTGAGCGCTGCGACCTGATGGGCATCCATCCCGAGCCGGTCTATGAGCTGACCAAGGAGCATATCTACCAGATTATCGACTGGTACGCCGAGGGCGCCGCGCGTCTGAAGACGGCCGGCTTTAAGATGCTGCAGATACACTTCGCGCACAACAATCTGGTCGGCCAGTTCTTCTCCCCAATCTCCAACTTCCGCACCGACGAGTACGGCTTCAAGAATATGGAGACCCGCACCCGCTTTGCCCGTGAGGTGCTCACCGCCATACGCAAGCGGGTCGGAGAGGACTTCGTCATCGATCTGCGCTACTCCTCAGAAGATGTCCTGCCGGGCGCTCTGTCGCAGGAAGACGCCATCGAGATTGCCCAGATCATTGAGCCCTGGGTAGACATCTTTACCATCTCGCGCGCCTTTCACAACGCGCCGATGAGCATTGGTGCCGAGACCACGCTTTCCTACTACTCGCCGGAGATTACCCTAAAAGAGTTCACCAAACCCTTCAAGGCGGCCCTGAAGAACTCCAAGGTCGTGCTGACCACAAGTGTTGTGAACCTCGATAACGCCGAGGAGGTGCTCGAGGAGGGCGTCGCAGACTTTGTGGGCATGTTCCGCCCCTTCCTGGCCGACAAGGACATCATTACCAAGTATGCTCGCGACCAGGTAGAAGAGGTCAACCAGTGCATCCGTTGCGAGTATCACTGGAGCTTTGCGCCGGAGTTCAAGCCGGTGCCCTGCGCGGTGAACCCGATTTGCGGCCATGAGCTGGAGTTTCCTGATGGCAGACTGCCAAAGGCCGATCCCGTCAAGCGCATCCTCGTCGTCGGCTCGGGTCCTGCGGGTCTGCAGGCCGCGTTGAGTGCCTCTTCGCGTGGGCATGAGGTCATTCTTGCCGAGAAGGACGACCACCTGGGCGGCAACCTGATAAAGGCCGCCGACGTTGCCTTTAAGAGTGAGTTCAAGAAGTTTGTGAACTGGATTATCCCGCGTGTGGAGAAGGGCGCCTCCGAGATCCTGCTGAACACCGAGGTTGATGCCGCATTGGTGGACAAAATCAAGCCCGACGCGCTGATTATCGCCGCCGGAGCCGCTGACGTCGTCCCGCCGATACCGGGCGTGGATAAGGCGCACGTGCGCTTTGCCTGGGAGGCCGACAACGGCTCGGTGAAGCCTGGCAGGGACGTCGTTGTCATCGGCGCCGGCCTGGTGGGCACCGAGTCCGCCATCCAGATTGCCGAGGCCGGCCAACATTCGGTGACGATTGTCGAGCTGCTTGATGAGGGTGCGGCGATGATGGGCAAGGGCATGCTGGCCGCTCCGGCCGTTTCGCGCGCTGAGGCGGCAGGCGTTGTGACGCTGTATCAGACCCAGGTCGTTGAAATCAGAGACAGGAGTGTTCTCATCAGAGGCGTGGATGGCATCGAGCGCGAACTGGCGGCCGATACCGTCTTGCTTGCCGCGGGCATCCGCCCCCGCAAAGACGTGGTCGAAGCCCTGCGCCACTCGATTGCGGAAAACGATGTCTATCTCGTCGGTGACCTTATCCCCGGCGGTGGAACCATCGGGCATGCCACGACGACCGCCTTTGAGGTCGCCGCGCATATCTGAGAGCCTTTGAGGACGCCGCGCCTCTGGCGACTTTTCGCACTGCTGGTGCTGCTTCTGGGAGTTTGTCACTGAGAGCGCTGTGCCTCTGGCGACGCCAGAGGCACAGCGCTTCCATATATCTGACAGTCCGTTTGCGCCACCCTCCCTGCGCTTTGCGACATCGAGTCCCTGGGGGCTGGTTCAGGCGAAGTGTCAGAAGCAGTCTGCGCCGCAAAATTGTGCGACATGACACGCCGACTTTGTGGTCGCCGGACAATGCGACCACCCTCACGCCAGTTCGGCTACAATGTCAGGATATGCAAGCCAGCCAAGCCAGCCAAGCCAGCTGAGCTTGAACGAAAAGCGACAGCGGGAAAGTGGCGAGGCTGCATCACGAGACATTCTCCCAATGATGTGCAGCACAGGAATGTGAGAAAAGGAGAAGCGGTATGGGTATACTGGACAGCATCCAGGACGGCATCAATAAGGGTGTGGACGGCGCGGGGCGTGCGACAAAGAAGCTCCAGCTTAACGCGCAGATTAATGAGATCAACAGGCAGCGCGACCAGCTGCTTGCCCAGTTGGGCGCGAGCCTTTTTCTGGAAACGCGGGAAAACCCCCAGTTCAGGACTCCGCGTGAGCAGGTCTATGCCGATATCGAGGCGCTTGATGTCAAACGTGCCAATGTGCAAAACGAACTGCTCCAACTGGAGCAACAGGGGCAGGCGGTTGCCGCTGCAAAAACAACAATCATCTGCCCAAACTGCGGCAAATCGCTGGCGGCGAACAGCGCCTTTTGTACGGGCTGCGGAACCGCCCTGTCCTCTATTCGCGAATCCCTCGCGCTTTGTGCGGTCTGCGGCGCCCCCCTCGCTCCCGACGTTCGCTTCTGCACCTCCTGCGGTACACCCATTGCGGGCAACCCTGGATTGTCGGCTGCCGGCGGCGGCGTGAGCAGCACGGGCGGCGCGGCTGGTGCGAGTATTGGCGCGAGTGACGCAACTGGTGTGCCCGATGTGCCTGGCGTTGGCGCGGACGGCACAACTAGCGCACCTGACGTACCCGGTGCATTTGGTGTTGGTGCGGGGGGCACGCATCCTTCGGCGTAATGACAGTTGCGGAATAGCCCCCTTTGTCAACTCTGAGAACGAAAGGAAGCAGTCATGGCGTTTTGCGGTAAATGCGGGAAGGCCTGTGCCTCATGACTGCGCAGCCAGCCCGCCAGGGCGCAGCGCCTGTTGCCCGGAAGAAATCAAAGGCGCTGCCCATCGCCATCGCGGCCGCTCTCGCCCTTGTCGTCATCGCAGCGGCGGCATTTGGCATAACGCGCCTTTTCGGCACGGCAGCACCCTCTGGCGAGCCTGTTGTGACCGTGCCTCCTTCTGTCGGAAGTGTCGGCGAGCAGGTGATCTTTGGCACCTGGCGCGATGAACCTCTCACCTGGCGGGTGCTTGCCATCGAGGACAGACGTGCGCTGCTCATATCCGAGAATGTCCTCACGGTTCGCCAATACGACGATCTCGGCGTCACTTCATCTGGTCAGATCGATTGGAATGCCGCTGAGACCACCTGGGC
>JAISLY010000045.1 GCA_031277035.1 Coriobacteriales bacterium
GACCCCGACCACGCGCACCCCCACAACCGCCCCCGCTCCCCACATTCCGATCCCGCTACCACCCCCGCCCCCACCCCCGCACCCGCCCCCGCCCCCAGCCCCGCCCCCCCCGCCGCACCCGCCCCCACCACACCCCCCGCCCCCACAACCCCCCCCAACCCCGCCGCCGACATCCTTGCGGCCACCGAGCGCGCCCTTGATGACCTCCCCGAGCATTTGCCGCTCATTGTCATCGTCATCGACGAGCTGGCCGACCTGATGATGATTGCGGGCAAGGAGGTCGAGACCTCCATCAGCCGTATCGCCCAGCTCGCGCGTGCCGCCGGCCTGCACCTGATTATCGCCACCCAGCGGCCTTCGACCAACGTCATAACCGGCCTCATCAAGGCCAATATCGTCAACCGCATCGCCTTCAACGTCGCCTCGGGCATCGACTCGCGCGTCATCCTCGACACGCCGGGTGCCGAGGACCTCATCGGTCTGGGCGATCTGCTCTTTTCCCGGCCCGAGTACGGCAAGCCCCAGCGTATCCAGGGCTGCTATGTCTCCGAGCCCGAGATTGCCGCGGTCGTGGACTTCCTGCGCTCGCAGGGCGCCCCCGAGTATCACGAGGACATCTTTGCCACCGCGGTCGGCGGAATCTCGACCATTCAGATGGGCAACGGCACCGGCGGCAGCGACGACCCCATGACCTGGGAGGCCGCCGAGATTGTGGTCTCCAGCCAGTTTGGCTCAACCTCGGCGCTCCAGCGCAGGCTTTCGGTGGGTTACGCGCGTGCCGGTCGCATCATGGACATCCTTGAGCAGAAGGGCATCGTCGGGCCCGCCAACGGCAGCAAGCCCCGCGAGGTGCTCGTTGCCGATGTGCTCGAACTCGAATCCCTGAAAGCGATTGAAGGTGCCGACGGAGACGATAGCTGGTAAGATGGTGCAGGAATTACGCAGTGGGCCACGGCTCGTCTCCGACTGGGCTCGCCGCGAAGGTATCCCGCGTGCACCACGTAGCGGGCAACGGCCATTGGAGCGATGATGACGGACTCCACCTTTGGCACCAGGCTGGCATCCGAGCGCATTCGGCGCGGATTGACCCTTGAGCAGGTCTCCTCCACCCTGCGCATTCGCCCGGCAATCCTCGAATCGCTGGAGACGGGCGATTTTTACCACATGCCGCTTAAAGGACACGCGCGCAACATGGTGAGTTCCTACGCGCGCTATCTTGGTCTCGATCCGGTGAGCCTGACCGAACAGTTCCTGGGGGAATACCACGAATTTGAGGAACGCGAATCTCGGGGAGCGACCTCTTCACGCAGGTCAAGCCCTCTGCCTGACTATCACAGCGCCGCTTCTGAGACGCCCTCCTCCTCGCGTCTGTCCTCCTCGCGCCGCCGTTCGTCACAGCGCAACCGCAGCCAGGGCATGCGCTCCATGTGGAACAAGCCCATACCCGCCTCCCCTCAGCATCAGGCGCTTGAGAGGCGTTCGTCCGCAGACCAGCAGCTGGGCACAGACCAGCAGCTGCACACAGGCTCATCACGGCGTCGGGCCTCGGTCGCCTCCAGCGAAGGGGACCTCCAACAGCGCAGCTCGTACGACGCCGAAGGCCGCGACGTCCCCTCTCGCGACGTCCCCTCTCGCAACACCGCCTACCGCAACGCCCCCTATCGCACCGCCTCCTATCGCACCGCCCCCTACCGCAACGCCGCAGGCCGCCCCAGCGCCGGTCGCACCGCTACCGGCCACGGCGTCTCCGGGAACGCTTCTGTCTCCGCGAGCAGGAACTACGGTGTGACGGGCAACTACACCCCCGTCAGGCCCCCGCTTCCCTCCCGAGTGCTCGGTGCCATCTTCAAAAGCCCCGTGACGGCCATCATTGCGCTGGTCATCGTCTTGATACTCCTCCTTGTGCTCTGGGCGCTGGCGGCGAACAGCTGCATGAAGAAAAGCGACGAGCTGGTGCCCGCGAGCGGTGCGGTTATCGCCGAGAAGGAGGCAATCGACCCCAGCACGGGCCTGGAGATACCCGAGCTGAGCGATGACCTGCTGCCCGACCCGCGCTATGGCCCCTTCCAGCTGACACTCGAACCCGTTTCGGGCACGGCGCCCTGGACGGAGGTGACCGTCGATGGTCAGAATGTCTTTGCGGGCATGCTCGAGAGTCGCATGACCTGGGAGGTCACCGATTCCTGTGCAATCAGTACCGGTCAGCCCGGCAATCTGACGGTCACGCGTGGCGAGGTGCCGGTCACGTGGGATATTAATGAGAACGGGGTGGGAAACCTGCACCTTGCGGTCGAGGAGCGCCCGGCCAACGATCGGACGACCAACGCGCCCACCGATGAGGACGGCACGAATCAGACAGGCGAACCTCCAGGAGACTCGCAGCGCGAGGCAGAATAAGCACCGGTGAGAGGGGCAGGCGGGCTGCGCCGGGAAACAGTTTGAGAAAGGAATGTCGATGGCCAGGGACAGCAGTTTTGACATCGTATCCGAGGTGGATCTTCAGGAGGTCGACAACGCCTTCCAACAGGCCCGCAAGGAGCTCACGCAGCGCTACGACCTCAAGGACAGCAAGGCCACCCTGGAGTTTGACCGGGGAGCGCATCGTTTTACCCTCAACGCACCGAGCGAGTTTGTCGCCCAGCAGGTCATGGATGTCCTGAACACCAAACTCGTGCGCCGCACGGTAGACCTCAAGGCCGTGCGCTGGAGTGCGCCCGAGGCCGCCAGCGGCATGACGGTACGCTATCACGGTGACATCGTCGCTGGTATCGACAGGGAGCTTGCCCAAAAGATCAGCAAGGACATTCGCGCACTCGGGCTTAAAAACGCAAAGGTGCAGGTGGAGGGTGACAAACTGCGCGTCTTCTCACCTTCGCGCGACACCTTGCAGGAGGTCATCACCTTCCTCAGAGAACAGGACTACGGCCAGCCACTCCAATATGTGAACTACCGCTAGACAGGCGCGTTTTGGGATGGCAACGGTTTCCTTCATCACGCTTGGCTGCGCGAAAAACGAGGTCGATACGGACCGGATGCGCGCCCGGCTTCTGGCGGGTGGGCACAGCCTTGTGGAGGATGCCGCCGAGGCGGATGTTGTTGTGGTCAATACCTGCGCCTTTATCACCGAGGCCACCGAGGAGGCCATCTCCGTCATCCTTGAGGCTGCCGCGCTGCCGCGCATGGTTGCCGGGACGGCTCGACTGCTGGTCTGCGGCTGTCTGCCCTCACGGTATGGCGCCAAACTCGCCGAGGGCCTGCCCGAAGTCACTGCCTTTCTGGGCGTTGACGAGGAGGAGCGTATTCTTGCCCTCGTCGAGGGCGAGGGCGGCGCCACCCAGGACGCAAGACGGCCTGCCGTGCGCCCGGATGCCCACAGCGCGCCCGCCGAGCCCGGGGGCACCGGCGCCAAAGCTCCGGGCAGGGCGCATGGGGTGTTGACGCGCACCGTCTCGGCTCCCTGGGCCTACGTGAAAATCGCCGAGGGCTGTGACCGGCGCTGTTCATTTTGCACCATCCCCCTCATCCGCGGACGCTATCAAAGCCGTCCTGCCGGCGAGATTCTCGCCGAGGCGGCAGAGCTGGTTGCAGGAGGGGTTCGCGAGTTGATTCTCATCGCCCAGGACACCAGCATCTGGGGTCGCGACCTGGGCAGGGAGCCAGCCTGCGCCGAGGGTGAGGCCCGCGTTGAGGCCCCCGAGCCAGCCCGCGCCGCGCCCCCCGAGCCAGCCCGCTCCGCGCCCCCCGAGCCGGCCAATCTCGCCGGCCTTCTCCACCTCCTTGCCATACGCTTTCCCGAGACCTGGATACGGCTTTTATACCTCCAGCCCTCCGGAATCACCGATGAGTTGCTTGCGGTGATGGCTGCGCATCACAACATCTGCGACTATCTCGACATTCCCCTTCAGCACGCCAGCGAGCGCGTGCTGAGGGACATGAACCGCGCGGGCAACGCCACGGTCTACCTCCAGCTTCTGGCACGGATACGCGCCGCGCTGCCCGATGCCGTCCTGCGCACGACGGTGATTGCCGGATTTCCCGGAGAGACCCGCGCTGAGGCCCGCGAACTCGAGCGCTTCATCGAGGAGGCCGACTTTGATTATGTGGGCGTCTTTCTCTATTCTCAGGAGGAGGGAACCGTTGCCGGCGCTCGCCCTGACCAGGTGCCGATGCGCACCCGTCGCCGTCGCGCCCAGCGGCTGCGCGACCGTGCCGACGCCACCGGCTTTGCCCGCGCCCGCGCCCTCCTTGGCTCGACCGTCGAGGTTTTGATAACCCAGGTCGATGAGGACGTCTCAGAAGAGCCCTATCCTCTGCTGGGGCGTACCAGAGGGCAGGCTCCCGAGGTCGATGGCATGGTCCATCTTGATGAGGGGCGTGTGGGGCAGAGGCGTTTTGCCAGGATAGTCGAAGCCTGCTGTTATGAGCTCGACGGGAGGGTCTGCGATGCCTGAAAAGGACGGCCAGAAGAAGGGTGCGCCACCCGCGAGCGCGGCGCCTGCCGAGATGCCCGCACCCGCCGCGCCCGCAGATGCGACCCCTGTGAGCGCCGCGCCTGTAGACGCGACCCCTGCCGAGATGCCCGCACCCGCCGCGCCCGCGAGCGCGGCAAAACCGCTGCCCGAAACCGATGGCCAGGAGGACTGGAAGGCCCTGTTCACGCCCGCGAATATCGTGACGGTCACCCGCATCGTACTCATCCCGGCCTTCGTCATCGCCCTGCTTGCTCCCTGGTCGGATTGGTCGCCCGACCCCGTGTTCGCCCGCTGGATCAAGCCCTGGGTCGCCGCTGCAATCTTTGCCGTCCTGGCCGCAACCGACGCTCTGGACGGCTATCTGGCACGCTCGCGCAACGAGGTCTCGAACCTGGGGAAGTTCCTCGATCCGCTCGCTGACAAGATACTGGTCACCGCCGCCCTTCTGGCCCTGATCGAACTCGACGTCCTCCCGGCCTGGGTCGCCCTGGTCATCCTCGCGCGGGAGTTCCTCGTCTCCGGCCTGCGCATGGTCGCCTCCGCCGAAGGGCAGGTGATAGCCGCAAGCCATCTGGGCAAGGCCAAGACCATCTTTCAGATCATCGCCGTCATCCTCTTCATCATCAAGGACGCCTCCGCGATAACCGGCCTTGGGCTGCGGATAGCTCTGGCCGTTGATCTGTTCTCCTGGCTTGTGATGTCCGTCGCCCTGCTGCTGACGCTCATCTCGTTGGTGGATTATTTCATCAAGTCAAGCGTCTTTCTCGGGCTGCCGATGCCCGGAGACAAAGGCAGAGGGGTCTTGGGTTCTGATACGGAAGCGTTCCTTGCTCGTGAGGTCTGTCAGCTCGCCTGGCAGACGGGCCGCACGGTAGGGCTTGCGGAATCCTGCACCGGAGGCCGTATCGCGGCTGCGCTGACCTCCATTCCCGGTGCGTCGGAGTTCTTCCGGGGCGGCATTGTCAGCTATGACAATGCGGTCAAGCGTGGCCAGCTGGCGGTTACGGAGGCCACCCTGACGCGTTTTGGCGCCGTGAGTGAGCAGTGCGCCCTGGAGATGGCGCAGGGTGCGCGCGCAGCCCTTGGAAGCGATGTCGCTCTCAGTGTCACCGGAATTGCCGGTCCCAAAGGCGCAAGTCCGGGTAAACCCGTTGGCACCGTCTGGTTCGGCCTCGCCTCGCCCGCGGGCTGTCGTGCCGTCCTGCATACCTTCGCGGGGGATCGAGACGCGGTGCGACGAGCTGCCAGCGAGACGGCTCTGCGTCTGTTGTCAGAGGAACTCAGGCGCTCCTGAAGCGCCTGAAAGCTGTGCCAGACCGGGACGCCTTTTCGGACAGACTGCGGACAGGTAGCGGCCAGGCTGCGGACAGGCTGCGGGCAGACTGCGGACAGGTAGCGGACAGGCAGCGGACAGACTGCGGACAGGTAGCGGCGAATCGGGCCGCGCGGCGGCGTCGTTTTGAGAAATCTCCTGCCGTTCCTGCGCTTTTTCGTGCAGGAGGATTGACACCGAACAGGTGTTCGTATAAGCTTTTATCGTAACAGGCGCGTCTTTTACAGACCCCCGCACGCTTCGACCCCGAACGGAGACTTCGATGGAACAGGATAAGACCAGGGCTCTGGAATTTACGACCGAGCAGATCGAGAAGAAGTTCGGTAAGGGAGCAATCATGCGTTACGGCGAGGGTGGGCCACGCCTGGGGATTGGGGTGATTCCCACCGGGGCGCTTGCTTTGGACGCGGCGCTTGGCATCGGCGGTGTCCCGCGCGGGCGCATCGTTGAGATATATGGGCCGGAGTCAAGCGGCAAAACGACCCTGGCGCTTCAGGTGCTGGCGGAGGCCCAGGCTCTGGGAGGCATCGTTGCCTTCATCGACGCGGAGCACGCGCTTGACCCAAGCTATGCCGCACGGCTCGGCGTCGACATTGACGAAGTCCTCATCTCCCAGCCAGACACCGGGGAACAGGCTCTTGAAATCTGCGATATGCTGGTGCGCTCCCAGGCGATTGACGCCATCGTCATCGACTCGGTGGCCGCACTCGTCCCCCGGGCCGAGATCGAGGGAGAGATCGGTGATACGAACGTCGGCCTGCAGGCCCGTCTGATGAGCCAGGCGCTGCGTAAACTCGCTGGTTCCCTGTCAAAGTCCAATACTACCTGTATCTTCATCAATCAGCTGCGCGAGAAGATCGGCGTCATGTTCGGAAGCCCTGAGACGACGACCGGTGGCCGTGCGCTCAAGTTCTTCTCGACGATTCGCATCGACATCCGCAAGATCGATGTTATCAAGAAGGGCACCGACATCATTGGCAACCGGGTACGGGTAAAGGTTGTCAAGAACAAGGTCGCGCCACCCTTCCGTCAGGCGGAGTTTGATCTGATGTATGGTGAGGGAATATCAAAGGAAGGCTGCATCATCGACCTTGGCGTCGAGGAGGGTATCGTCAAGAAGTCCGGCGCCTGGTTCACCTATGGTGAGGAGCGGCTTGGCCAGGGGCGTGAGGCGGCCAAGGAACTGTTGCGTACGACGCCGGATTTGCGTGACGAGATTGAGGCGCGCATCCGCGTGAACATCGGGCTTGCCACGAATGCCACGGTGCCCGGCGCGGGCGCTGAGGACGACAAACCCGCCGAAGCCGCCAGTGCCTGACACGTGGTTCAGGGACACAGCGGCACCCCGGCGCCGGGGTGCCGGGGCAGGCCGTCCGCTTGATGCTGCTGCCGCACGTGTGAAGACCGAGCGTCTGATCAATGTGCGAGACCGCTCCACAAAAGAGCTTGCGGATCGGCTGCGCCAGGCAGGCTTCTCCGAGCGAATCGCTCAGGCGGAGCTTGCCCGGGCCAGGAAGGCCGGTCTGGTCGACGACGAACGGTTCTGTCGCCTGTACGTATCGGGAAAGGCGCATCTGGGTTGGGGCCGCAACCGCATCGTCCGTGAGATACGCCGCTACGGTATCGAGCTTGAACAGATGGAAGGCTACCCCGAGGAGTTCTTTGACGCGGACGAGGAGCTCGCACGGGCCTGCGCCTGTGTGCGCTCGTTTCATACCCACTCAAAAAATCCGACCGCAGCCTGTCTCAGACGCCTTGTCAACAGGGGTTTTCCTCTGAGCGTCGCCCGCCAGGCATTGTCTCTGGTTGACGGTTCTCCCTGAGTGGAATACCATGTAAACAGGCATTTTGATCCCCCATGCGCGCCTCGTGTCCTCAGACGCGCTGTTTTCTTTCAGAGAGTGGCAAAGCGGGCTCCCTTCTGGGTTCGATCATAATGCCGGATGCTCATATCCGGCTTTTCCTTTGATAGGGCATCCTTACCAAGATGAATACCGCGTGGATCAACTGTAAGGAAGGAGAGCGTGATGGACATCCTGTACGTCATCATCGCTCTGCTTGTGGGCGGCGCATTGGGGTTCGTGGTAACCAGATTCGTGTTGAACGCGAACGCGAAGAATGCCATCGCGAGTGCGGAACGTACCCTGAAAGACGCTGAAAAACAAGCAGAGACCCTGAAGCGCGAAGCCCTCGTTGAGGCAAAGGACGAGGCATATCAGATCAAGGCCGAGGCTGACAAGGAGGCAAACGAGCGCCGCAGGGAGATCAAGGCGCTTGAAAACCGCCTGATGCAGCGCGAGGAGAATCTGGATAAGCGGGTTGAATCTCTTGATGCCCGCGAGCATCAGCTCTCTTCGATAAGCGGGCAGGTCGAGCGCAAGCAGCGCGATCTTGACGCGGCGATTGCAAGCGTTCAGACCGACCTTGAACGTATCGCCCGTATGAGTTCTGACGACGCGCGCAGGGAGCTTCTCGACCGCGTGCGCGGAGATGTAACCCGTGAGGCGGCAACCATTATCCGCGAAAGCGAACAGCAGACGAAAAGCGAGGCGGATAAGAAATCTCGCGAGATACTGAGTCTTGCCATTCAGCGAGTGGCCGCCGACCATGCTGCCGAGCACACCGTCTCCTCGGTTGCCATCCCCTCCGATGACATCAAGGGGCGCATCATCGGCCGCGAAGGGCGCAATATCCGCACCTTTGAGCAGATTACCGGCATCAACCTGATCATTGACGACACCCCGGAGGTCGTGGTCATCTCAAGTTTCGACCCGGTGCGACGCGAGATTGGGCGCATCACCCTGGAAAACCTGATAGCGGACGGCCGTATCCACCCCGCCCGCATTGAGGAGACTTTTAACAAGGCAACCGACCTGGTCATGAAGCAGGTTCAGGAAGCAGGCGATCAGGCCGCCTTCGACGTGGGGATTCACGATCTTCACCCCGAACTGATCAAGACGCTCGGACGCCTGAAATACCGCACCTCCTACGGGCAAAACGTCCTCAACCACTCGCTTGAGGTCGCCTATCTGGCCGGCGTCATGGCCTCTGAGCTCAATATCGATCCGCTGCCCGCCAAACGTGCCGGCCTGCTCCACGACCTCGGCAAGGCCATCGACCACGAGGTTGAGGGCTCACACGCGGTCATCGGAGCCGACCTCGCCCGTCGTTTTGGCGAGAGCCCCGAGATTGTGCATGCCATCGAGGCACACCATAACGATGTCGATCCCGCGACGGTGCTCGCCGTCCTCATACAGGCCGCCGACGCCATCTCCGCCGCCCGCCCCGGTGCGCGGCGCGAGACGCTTGAAAGTTATATCAAACGTCTCGAAAAACTGGAGGCCATCGCAAACGCACACAAAGGCGTCGAGCGTACCTATGCCATGCAGGCTGGGCGCGAGGTTCGCGTCATGGTCGAACCCGACACGATTTCGGATTCCGAGGCAGTCGTACTGGCCCACGACATCGCCAAGCAGATCGAAGACGAGATGGAGTATCCCGGCCAGATCAAGGTTCTTGTCATCCGCGAGAGCCGGTCTGTGGATTACGCGAAGTAGGGTCGCCGCCATCCCCACGCCCGCACACCCCCAGGCCGGGCGTGCGGACGCAGGGCCAGCGGTCGTGTGCGGGTGCGGGGTTTTGTGGATGGTGAGCAGATGGACGATGCTGCCGTCGCTGGGCAGCGGTCGTGTGCGGGTGCGGGGTTTTGTGGAGCGTTTCCGTTTTTGAGCCGATACGGGAGTCCGATGGACGAAACAAAGCTCATAGACTTTATCGAGCAGGTTTCCGGCGGCACCCATCTTCGGGTTGAAGAGGACCTGGGGAGCGGCTTTGTGCGGCTGCGGAGCGAGGAAGCCGAGCGCCGCCAGGCCAAGCACGACATCCGTTGCGTGGAAGACATCGTTGTCGAAATGCTCCGTAACGCCCGGGACGCCCAGGCTCAAACGGTGTATGTCGCCACCACGCGCGAAGCCGAGACACGCCTGCTGACCTTCATCGACGATGGCATGGGCATCCCGGCAAACCTGCATGCCCTCATCTTTGAGCCTCGCGTGACCTCAAAGCTGGAGACCATGGTTTTGGACGACTGGGGCGTGCATGGGCGCGGCATGGCGCTTTTCTCCATCAAAAGCAATGTGAGAAAGGCCCAGGTGGTCTGTTCTGCGGTTGGGCTCGGCACGGCGATTTCCCTTGAGGTAGATACGACGGTTTTGCCTGAGAAGGCCGACCAGTCGAGCCTGCCGCTCCTTGAGAAGGACGATGAGGGGCGCTTTCGCGTCGCAAAGGGCCCGCGTAACCTCTTGCGCTTCTCAATCGAGTTTGCGCTGGCGCACCGCCACGCGCCGGAGGTCTACTTTGGCTCCCCGTCCGAAATCGCTGCGACCCTGCTGGAACAGGGGCATCGCCAGGTGAGCAACGAGACCCTGCTGTTTTGCGACGACGCGAGCTCCTTGCCGGTCACGCAGCGTCTTGCGACCAGTGCCGATGCAAACGAGCTGATGCTCAACTGTGCCCTGGTCGGCCTGCCCATCTCAGAGCGCACGGCCCATCGCATCCTCTCTCGACAGATCACGCCGCTGCGCCCGCTGTATGACCTCGCGCGTTTTGGCAGCTTGAGGATTGCGAACACGAAGACCGATCTGGCCCGCGATGCCCGGGGCCTCAAGCTTGCTCCCGAGGATATTGAGGCCTTTGCGCGGGAGATGGAAAAAGCCTTTGAGCTGCTTGCCGATCGCTACTACCTCAGCCTGAGCGATGTGCCAAATGTGCGGGTCAAAGGTGACGCGATTACCGTCCGCTTTCCCATCGAGAAGGAGTGAGGGGCAATTTTTCACAGAAACCCCTTCACAAACGAACATTTGTTCGGTATACTGGAGCCATGCGGATGAGTTCTCTCATCATACTGGGTATCGACCCCGGTCTCGCCCACACCGGTTGGGGCGTCATCGAGCAGGTTGGCGCACGGCGCCACGCCCTGGCGTATGGCTGCGTCGCGACTTCCTCGCGTGAGGAGACCGCCTGTCGCCTGAAGCGCATTCATGACGAGATCAGCGAGGTGATTAAACGCTATCATCCCACCGAGCTTGGAATCGAGGCGGTCTATTTTGGCAGCAACGCAAAAAGCGCCCTGGCAACCGGCGAGGCACGCGGCGCGGCTCTCGTCGCGGCCGCGTACCAGCAGATCGAGGTGGGGGAGTATTCTCCCACACAGATAAAACAGACCATCGTCGGCACGGGTACGGCCACCAAGGAGCAGATTCAGTATATGGTAAAGGCGATGTTGGGCCTGGATCATGTGCCAACGCCGGACCACGCGGCGGACGCGCTGGCTGCCGCCATCTGTCGCGCCCAGTTACGAGGGAGTTTCTGTGATTGCCTTTCTGAGAGGTGAGTTGGCGGCCCTGGACCCTGCGGGCGTCGTCATCGATGTCGGTGGTGTGGGCTACCGTGTCAGCATGCCCACGCTGAGCCTTGCCTCGCTTGGGGAGAAGGGCTCTGAGGTGACGGTCCATACAACGCTTATCGCACGTGATGACGGCATCGCGCTCTACGGCTTTACCTCGTTTCGGGAGCAACACCTCTTTGAGCGGCTCATCACGGTCTCCGGCGTCGGCCCAAAGGTCGCCCTGTCTGCCCTCTCAACCTTTACCGCCGATGCCCTGCAGCAGTTGATTCGTGAGGAGGATGTCCGTCGGATAGCGACCGTTCCCGGCATTGGCAAGAAGACCGCGCAGCGTATCATTCTCGAACTGCAGGGGACTCTGGGTGCGCTTGAGGACGTTGCCGCAGCTCCTCAGGCCGTCGCGGCAAGCGCGGCGCAGGCAACGGAGGCCCTGTTGGGCATGGGCTTTACCCTCTCGGAGATCGAGCTTGCCCTGAAGGGGTATGATGAAGGGGATGGGGACGTGTCTGCCCTCATCCGATTTGGCCTCAAGAGACTGGGAGCCTGAGTGTGTCTGTGTGGGAAGCTGAGAGTGTTCGGGGCAAGACGGCCGGTGCGCGGGACGTTCGCGATGCGCCCGTTGCGCACAGCCTGACACCGGAGCTCACGGAAGACGATCTTGGTCTGGAGCGCTCGCTTCGGCCTCGTAAGCTTGAGGATTACATTGGCCAGGCCCGCCTCAAGGAAAATCTTGCCGTCCTCATCGAGGCAGCTCGGCAGCGACACGATACCCTCGATCATCTGCTCTTCTCTGGCCCTCCCGGGCTCGGAAAGACCACACTCTCAACGGTCGTCGCCAACGAACTGGGTGTCCCGCTCAAGGCGACGAGCGGCCCGGCCATCGAACGTGCGGGTGACCTCGCGGCGATACTGACCAACCTTGAGGCCGGCAGCGTGCTTTTTATTGACGAGATACATCGTCTCAATCGGGTCATCGAGGAGATTCTCTACCCGGCGATGGAAGATTACGCCCTTGACATCGTCATCGGCAAGGGGCCAGCCGCCCAGTCCATCCGCCTGGAGCTGCCGCCGTTTACCCTGATTGGCGCGACGACGCGCACCGGGCTGCTTACCGGTCCCCTTCGCGACCGCTTCGGTATTGCCTTTCGCCTCGGCTACTACACGCCCGCCGAGCTGCGCGACATTGTCATACGCTCCGCAACCATTCTTGGGGTTGCGGTGGACGAAGCGGGCGCTTCGGAGATAGCGCGTCGTAGCCGAGGCACGCCGCGTCTGGCAAATCGCCTGCTCAGGCGGGTGCGCGACTTTGCTGCAGTGCGCGCCGATCGCGACATCAGCCAGGAGGTTGCCTCAGAGGCCCTGGCCTTCTTTGAGGTCGATGAGCTTGGCCTGGATTCGATGGACAATAAGATACTTGAGCTTCTCGTCGAGACCTTTCAGGGTCGTCCGGTCGGCCTGAACACCCTCTCAAACGCCCTGGGCGAGGATGCGGAGACGCTTGAGGATGTCTACGAGCCCTATCTTTTGCAGCAGGGGCTCATTCAACGAACCTCCAAGGGGCGCATCGCGACCGAACGCGCCTTTTTGCATCGGGGAGTTGCTCCTCATCTGCCCCTTGCGAACGCCGAGGCGAAGGAGAAACGCGCCAGAGCGACTCGCGGTGCGACCAGGGAGAAACGCGCCAGAGCGGCCCGCGGCGAGGCGAAGGGAAGCCATGTTTCAGAATGATTATCTGATGCGCATGATCCTGCAGATGGTGATGGTCATGCAGCGGGCCTTGCAGGAGACTCAACGCAATCCGGGCAAAACGGCACAGGAAATCGAGGCCGCCATTGGCGACGCGGTCGACATCGACGCGGGGCTGTTCTTTTCGCTGGAACCAGAATCGATGGTCTCGATGCTGCAACTCGGCAACTTTGATGAGCGGCTCGGCGGCTACGTGCTCCGCTCCATCTATTATGAGGCTGAGTTGTTGGAGGAGGCCGGACATATACAACGCGCCGACCTGCGCAGGGCACAGGCCGACGCGGTTGCAAAAGCCTATGGCTATGACATCGCGCCTGATGAGCGGAGCCCCGAGGCGATGCGGACGTATTTTTTGGAAGCGGAAGCCCAGGCCCGTGCAGAACGCGACGGTGCTGCCGGGTAACTGTCCCTCAACCGGGTGGCCGCGCAACCCGGCGTCCCCCGGAAGCATCCGCCGCCTTGTCGCGAGTGCCTAGACCCGTGCTTCCCACAGGCCGTGCAGGTTGCACAGGGCCTGAACGATGATTTGAGAGCTGGAACGCTCGACTTCAAACTCGGCGTAGGGGGTGATGCTCGGGTCAAAGGCGACGGTTCCGAGCGGCTCATCGCCGTCAAAGGCACGAATCCACTCGATAAAATGCTCCTCGGTCTGCGGATGCGAGATGCCCTTCAGGCCGATGGTCACCTTGATCAGCTGGCCAGAGGCCAACTCGACAAGCTCGATGTTCGGGGTGTGCTTGAGCTCGAAGTCCGTTGCGCTGTCGATGTCCTCAATGGAATGAACCTCCTCGACAAAGCCCTCATTTACCTCGGTCACCGTGTTCTCAAACTTAACCGTGTCAGTCATATGAACTCCTTTATCTATTGAACAGAGATACCGCGCCCCGTATTGGGCAGGGGATATGGCCCCAGTGTAGCGCAGTCAGGCATCTGCGACCAGAGCGCAACAGGGAGAAGTGCCGGCGGGCTCAGAGAGGTCGGCGGGCGAAGTTTGAGCGTGCGCAGCGCATCTGCCCAGCTGGCGCCCCCTCCCGCACCCACTTCCCTCTGTATTCCCGGCCTGTTACCAGCTCGTTGCGAGCGCGCACAATTTCTGCTTTATGCGCAAAACGAGTGATTTTCCTGTTGCCAGAATCTGGAAAAGGGTCTAAGATAGGTCAAGTTATCTTTATTGAGATTAATCGTAGTAAAGATAATATATTTGAAAGCTCAAATATAACGCCTATGGATAGGCTTCTCAGCAGGGGAAACGTGTCGTTAAGGAGTGCAAAAGGAGAAATGGAGCAGGTCTAGTGGCTGTATCTATTGTGCAGCCAGGGAGAAGGGGATACGGTATGAAAGGTAGGAGGCAATACCCTGAAAACGGCCCCAGACAGTCGGAGGGACAGTCGGAGGGCCAATTGGAGGGGCAGTCGGGCTGGTGTCCGAATCGCCAATGGGGACGGTATTTCGAGACCGGCCGGAGTCGATTGCGAACATCGAGCCTGAGAAGCGTGGCGATACTCTGTCTGGTGTTCTGTCTGGCGGGGGCGATGCTGCTCCCAACGCCAGCTTTCGCGTCCAATCTCAATCTGGATGTCAATGCCGGTATGGGCGGGACGGAATGTCTCTTCATCCAGGTGCAGGGTTTTGATGCTAACGATGCCTATTCGCTGCAGGCCGGAAGCTCCAGTACCCTCCAGGCCGATACGCTGGCGTGGAACGGCTACACGGAAAGCTGGGAGCAGCATACGGTCACGGCGGGCGTAGGTTGCGGCTGCCCGGGACTTTGCGGTGATTACTGCCCGGACTGGTGGGGCAACTGCGACTGTTCGGGCAGCCGTCAGATCACCCCCAACCTGTCGCTGGTCTCAGCAGGCAACGCGGCGATAGCCAAAGTCGAATGGTACCCCTCGCAACGGATCGTAAAAATCACGGCTCTTGCCGAGGGAAGCACCAGCTTCAGAATGCGTACCGATTTCTCCATATATGTGGGGGATGCTGGGGCGAACAGGATAATCTGGGCTGAACAGAACTTCACCGTGACAGTCCTTGCCGCACCTAAGAACAACGATAACGGCAACCCCGGCGGCGGTGGAAACTCCGGTGGTACCGGCGGCAATGACGCCGGTACCACCGGCGGCTCGGGCAACAACTCCGGCGGCTCAGGCAACAACTCCGGCGGCTCGGGCAACAACAATGGCTCAGGCAACAACAATGGCGGTTCGGGCAACAACAATGGCTCGGGCAACAACGCCGACGGCTCAGACAGCCCGGGAGGCACCAACTCCGGTACGACCACCACGCTCGCTCCGCCAACGACCCTGGACCCGAATACCAGCTATGCGGCAAGCGATGGAGTTCCCGGCGGATCAGCCGCTTCTGGCGAAGGTGCCGCGAAGGGAGCAGGAGGCGCAGTCGGCGACGGCGAATCATCCTGGGCTGGCGCAGGGGGCGTAGCTGCTGCGACCCTGGTTGACGGGGACGTTCCGCAGGCCGCGCCAACACGCGGTGGGCAGACGCCGAACCTGCCAATCGTATTCGGCGCAACCTTTGGAGGCACGCTGCTGCTTGGCTTCGCAGGCCTTATGTTTGTGCGCGCCCGGCGCGGCAGGCTTGCGATGCTGCCTCAGGCTGATGGAACGAATACTCCCAGTCATGAAGATTTGCCAGACGATAGTGGAACAGAAGGACAGGTAGAAGGACAGACCGGCTTTGAGGACAAAGGAAGGTAATCATGAGAACTGCAACTGCTCTGAGACGTAGCAACGGCAAGAATGCCACCCCTTCTTTTTTGAAAAAATCCCTTCGATTGCTGCTGGTCTGGGTTCTGGTCTGTACGACCGCCACCAGCGGGTTTTCCGTGCAGGCTTTTGCCGACGAGGCACAGCCCGCCGCTGCCTCCGATGCCGCCGCTGCGGAGGCCGCGCCGCCTTCTGATACGGGCGGGACGTCTGCTTCCGCGCCGGATGGCGCGAACCAAGGCGCTGAGGCAGGAGGCGAGACGCCGGCACCAGAGGGCGAGCCTGTGGCACCGGCACCAGATTCGACAGATGCGGACACTGGCGATACCGGCGCTACCGGAGCGGCCGCTGAGGCGGACAGTGGCACCGAAGCGTCCACGCCAGAGCAGCCAGACGCCCCAGCCAATGGCGTAGAAACGACAGAGCTGCAGGATGCCGCAGAGGAAGGGTCGCTTTCGCCCATGAGCCTTACGCCCTTCTCGAATGGCATGACCGCAGAGGAGGCCACAGCCGCCGGTTGGGCGTGGACGGAAAGCGCGGGTAACCTGACCATCACCAAATACAGCGGCAGCTACAAAGGCACCCTTGAGGCTCCGCTGACCATCCCGGAATCTATTGATGGCAAGCCGGTGGTGGCTGTGGCGTCCTCCAGTTTGGGTTCCGGTTCTGGCATTGTCGCCCTGCGTGTGCCGAGTTCAATTACCACCATTAAGGAATATGCCTTTGACGGGAATTCAACTTTAAAAAGTGTGGTGTTGGAGGAAGGCGTCAAGACCCTGGGCGAAGCGGCCTTTTACAACAACAAAAGCATGACAACAATCACTTTACCAAATAGCGTCACAACGCTGGGTTCTTCCGGCCCTTTTCCATATGGCGTTTTCGAGGGATGTACCGCCTTGACCACTGTTTCTTTGGGTAGCGGCATCAGCGAGATCACACCGTATCTGTTTTATCAATGCTCCGCGCTGACCACCATCGACGCCAGCCGGGTCACAGCACTTACCAAGATTGGCAGCAACGCTTTGCCCGCCAACCTTACGACGGTAGACATCAGCTCCCTCGCCAGCATCCCCAATAACTTCCTGAGCGGTAGATCCAAGGTGACGTCGGTCACTCTGCCAGGCACGGCTTTTACCGTAGGTAGCGCGGCCTTTAAGGGCACGGGCCTGAGCTCGCCTGACCTCTCCCATGCGACCGCCATCGGCGCCAACGCCTTTGAGAACTGCGCCGCCTTAGGCAGCGTCAGCTTGCCTGCCGGCAGCTATTCCCTCGGCGCAGCGGCCTTTAAGGGCAGCGGTATTACTGCGGCAAACCTTGCCACCCTTAGCGAGATTCCCGCCAACGTCTTTGAGAACTGCACCAAGCTGACCTCGGTCACCCTGCCGAGCTCCGGCTACACCATCGGGGCAGCGGCCTTCAAGGGCACGGCTCTGGCCTCGCTCGACCTCTCCCAGGCCACGGCAATCGGTACCAACGCCTTTGAGAACTGCACCAAGTTGGGCACTGTCACCCTGCCCGATGCAGCGGTTCTGCCCGGTAGCGTATTCAAAGGTTGTACTGTCTTGGAGGCCATCAATTTAGCAACAGTTGCCAGCATTGGCGCCAATGCTTTTGAGAACTGCACCAAGCTCTCAACGGTAACCTGGCCAAGCGGCAACTACTCCCTCGGCGTGGCGGCCTTCAAAGGCAGCGGCCTTACCACCGCAAACGTTGCCAATCTCAGCGAGATTCCTGCCAACGTCTTTGAGAACTGCACCAAGCTGACCTCGGTCACCCTGCCGAGTACCGGCTACACCATCGGCGCGGCAGCTTTTAAGGGCAGCGCCCTGCAGGCCGCCAACATCTCCAAGGCAACGGCCATCGGCGACGGCGCTTTTGAAGGCTGCACCAAGCTGGGCAATGTTGCTCTGCCCCCTGCCCTCGCTTTACCCGGCAGTGCATTCAAGGGCTGCACGTCCCTGGAGGCCATCAATCTGGCCACGACGCCCGCCATCGGTGCCAGCGCCTTTGAGAACTGCACCAAGCTTTCAACGGTAACCTGGCCAACCGGTAGTTACGCTATCGAGGCGGCCGCCTTTAAGAACACCGGGCTACTCTCTGTGGCTCCGGGCGCGGTAAACGCTTTGGGCGCCGGCGCCTTTGCAAACTGCACCAAGCTGCTCAGCGCCGATCTTTCCGACGCGACCCTCACCGCTCTTGAGCAGGACAGCTTCAGCGGTTGCTTCGTATTGGCTACGGTACAGCTGCCCGCCACGCTTGCTGAGATCAAGGCATCAGCCTTTGCCAATGCGTCGCTCACCGCCCTGCAACTGCCCGCCAGCCTCACCACCATCCGCAGCGCCGCCTTTTCCGCGGTGCGGGCAGACCAGGTAGCCCTGCCCGCCGCACTAACAGTACTGGAGAAGGGCGCCTTCAATGTAAGTGGCGTTAGCAGCATCGATCTCAGCGGTACCGCAATCAGCCAAATCCCCGCTGAGGCCTATGCCAACGTCAGCGCCCTGACCGCCATCAAGCTGCCGGCGACGCTGCAAAGCATCGGCGCCAATGCCTTCAGCGGCACGGGGATAAGCGCCATCAGCCTGCCGAGTCAGCTGCAAAGCATCGGTCAGCAGGCCTTTGCCGCTACCGCGCTTACCCAGGTTGTCATTCCCCATTCGGTGAACAGCATGGGCGCGGCGGTCTTTCAGGATTGCACCGCGCTTGCGCAGGTAACGTTCTTCAACGGTATGACCGCAGTGCCGGAGAGCTGCTTTAAGGGCTGCACGGCTCTCACAGGCTTTGTTGCCGGCACGGGGGTCAGCAGCATCGGCGCTTACGCCTTTGCGGACTGCACCGGCATCACCGGCACGCTGATCAGCAGCCTGCCCGCTCAGGTAGAAAGCATCGGCAGCTCTGCCTTCTCAGGCTGCACGGGCATCACCGCGCTCTCCCTTCCCGCGACGATAAAGCAGGTGGAGGCCAACGCCTTTGCCAACTGCACGGAGCTGGCAAGCCTGACGGTGAACAGCCTTGACACCCAACTGGCAGCCTTCGCCTTTCACGATTGCACAAAGTTGGCAAGCGTTGCTTTACCTGAGGGCTACACCTACCTCTCGACGGTCTTTGAAGGCTGCACCAGCCTGACGCCGGAAGGCATCAGCAACGGCCAGGCCCGCTCGCCCTACGAGGTCTCCGGCGCTGAGGCTACGGCGGCCGGTTGGGTCTGGACGGGCACGGACGCCCTCACCATCACCGGATTCAATACCACCGTTAATTCCCAGCCGACCTTTAAGGGGACGCTCGACCTGCCGGTGTATGTTCCCGCATCCATCGACGGAGTGTCGGTGGCAACGCTTGGTACGGGTGCTTCGATTCTACGGAACTCAGGGATTGTCAACCTGTCGGTACCCGGTGGTGTCGCTGTTGGCTATCAACTATTCTACTACGGCTCATCATTGCAAAAGCTGACACTGGAGGCCGGTGTATCCTCGATAGGAGCAAGAGCCTTCCATAGTAACAGTAACTTGAAAGAAGTCGTCATTCTCAGTTCGGATCTCACAGTTTTGCCCGAGGCCGTCTTTTATAATTGTGGCGCTCTGGAGCAAGTGACGCTTCCCGCGAGCGGCTTGGTGAGTATCGGCACGAACGCATTTCAGGGCTGTGGCAAGCTCCAGAGCTTTCAGTACCCCACTACACTGAAGAGTATTGCGAACGGCGCCTTTCAGAATTGTCGGGCACTGGGAGGCGAAATCGTCTTTCCCGAAGGCGTCGAATTGATAGGGGCTCCTTTTGGCGGCGCCTTCCAAAACCCAGCCAATCCGGCATCGGTAACCATTCCTGCTGAGTGGACATCTGTTCCCAAAAGCTTCTTTAGTGGCTGTACAGCCTTGACCAAGGTGGTCTTTCCTGAGTCCAGCGCAGTGACGTCGATTGGCGACTATGCCTTCTCAGGCTGCACGGGCTTGACTGAGGTGACCTTTGCTCAGCCCAGCGCGGTGGTGTCAATCGGTAATGCCGCCTTCAAGGGTTGCTCCTTTGTGGGTATCGAGATCCCCAGCAGTGTTACCTCCATCGGTCACGCTGCCTTTGCCAACAACCCCAGGCTCAAGGCAATTGACATCCCCGATGCGGTTACAAGCATAGCAGTAGACATGATATCGAATGGCGAGGGCCTCTTCAGCAACTGCCCGGCCCTGGAAACGGTGGTTTTCGGTACCGGTGTGACCAGCATCTACGTCGATGACAACTTTGCCTTTAATGGTGGCCTGTTCCTCAACGATGTCTCGCTGACATCCGTTACCTTTGAGGGTGCGATAACCGCGCTGCCGGGCAAGGCCTTTCAGAATTGCACCGCCCTGGAAAACATCGTCCTGCCCGATAGCTTACAAAAGATAGGGGGCGACGCCTTCTTAGGCGCGACGTCCCTGCGCTCGCTTATCATGCCGGACAGCCTGACCTCTGTACTTGGAGGAAGCAACTTCGAGGGTGAAGGCTTTCTTGCTAACAACCAGCGATTGGAAACCCTGGAGATCGGCTCCGGCCTGAGCTCCCTGCCAAGGCGGTTTATGGTCGACTATCCGGCGGACGCCCTTCTGGACTCCGTCCTGGTTCCTGACAATATTAATACGGTCGAAAGCAATGCCTTTAAGAATGTCCACTCGCTTACCCAACTGGCTTTTGAGTATGGCGTGACAACGCTCAATGCCAACTCCATCAACAATTGTACGGGACTGCTCGACCTCTACCTGCCCCGCTCCATCAACACCGAGGCATCCGCGGGCTTTATGAGCTCGGTGAACGCAGGCATGACCTTCTATATCCCACCGAGCGACGGTGACTGGAGCAACGCCAATCTCAAGGCGCTGATCCAAAGCCTGCCAAACTTCGCGGAAAGCGGCGCCACGATAGTCGAGACCACCCAGACCCCCTCTGAAGTGGTGATCCTCAACTCCGATGACGGCAAGGTGAGCCTTGCCTTCCGCGGCCAGATGTTCTCTCCCAGCGACCAACTGAGCTACGCACCGGTTCCCAGTGGTGAGCTTGCGGCCATCGCGCAAACGCTCAAGAGCGGCTATCGCTCAGAATTGCTTGCCAGCTACGTGGTAAAGATTACCGACAATCAGGGCCAGCCCGTGCGCAACGCCACCAGCCGCAATGTGAGCCTGATGATCCAGACGGTGGCCGGCAATCCGGATAAGGGGGCGGTCTATGTCATCCACTACGACCCGGCGGGCAAAAAGCTCTCGATACCCTACTGCAATATCGTCGACGGCTCCTATCGCCTGTCCGCCGTTAACCCCGACGGCTACTATCTCATCGCGCAGGCCGAGCCAAATCCCGACCCGCAGTTCCTTGAGATAAACGAGCACGGTGGGGTTGTCAGATATAACATTGGAACCGGCCCCGGAACCCCTGCCGGTAAGGCCACCTCACTGGTGTTGCCCGGCAATGTTACCTCTATCGGCAACGGCGGAAGCATCACGGATCACAGCGGATATGCCGCCATCGCCAACTACGGCTTTTATGGCAACGGAACGTTGAGCTATCTGTGGATGCCGGACGGCGTGACCTCCATCGGCACGAAAGCCTTCCAGCAGGCAACAGCGATTACGGAGATACGTCTGCCGGCGAGTCTGCAACATATCTATAAAGACGCGTTTTCGCGTACCGGACGTTTGAATACCCTGTATGTCAATCCTGCGGACGCTCAGGCCAGCACGGCCGTGTTCCCGGAGGGCCTGATAAGCATCGATGACTTTGCCTTCTCCTACTCGGGCGTCAACAACTATATCCTTCCAGCAAGCCTGCAAAGCGTAGGGTCCTATACCTTCCACAATTCGGCCGTGCAGACAGCGGTCTTTCAGGGCAGTGGGGTAAAGGTCATGGGGCAGAGCATCTTTTCTGGCTCATCCCTGAGCCAGATTACCCTGCCATCGGCTCTGGAGCGCATCGAGAAGGAGGCCTTTGCTAATACCCGTCTGGATGAAATTGACCTGCCGGATACCCTGAACTTTATCGCTGATGACGCATTCAAGGATTCCGCCAACACGATTACCGCCATCTGCTCCTACGGCTCCTACGCCTATGACTACGCCCTGCAGCATGGTTGGCCCATCAAGCTGCGCGACATGCCGGTGGTTGACGGCGTGCTGACGACCTACACGGGCACCCAGCCCAGTATCGATCTGCCGGCATTCTTGGGCATCGATACCGTAGGCTCCGCGGCGTTCAAAAACAACGCCACGCTTGCCTCCATCGTGTTGCCTGAGGGCGTGACGAGCATCGGCTCCGGCGCCTTTGCCGGTTGCAGCGCGCTTGAGAGTATTACGCTTCCCTCCACACTTGGCTCTCTGGACATCACCGCTTTTGCTGACCTGACCTACGGCAACATCACACTCAAGGGCAACTACAGCGCCGCAATCGTCACCTTTGCCCGCACACACGGCTTTAAGCTGGATGTTGACGCGGAATTCACCATCAACAACGACGGTGTTGTTACAGCATACAGCGGCATGGGCAACGTGGTGGCAATACCCGAGGGAGTCGCCGGCATCGCTGCTGGTGCCTTTGACGACACCGTTGAGACCCTGACCATACCGGCCTCGGTAAGCTCCATCGCCGAGGGAGCCATTCCCACAAGCGTCACGCTGATACGCACCAACTGGGGCTCGGCCGCCTATCAATATGCCCTGGATCATAACATCACGGTCGTCACCACCGACTTTGACATCGACGCAAACAACATCCTGCTTGGCTACAAGGCCTCTGACCCCTATGTCACCATCCCGGCGGGCGTTACGGCCATTAACCCTCTGGCCTTCCATGGCGATACTCAGATTATCAAGGTCGTGGTACCCGAGGGTGTGACGGCTCTGCCCTACTCCCTGTTTGCCGACCTGCCCTACCTGAACAGCGTCGTACTGCCCCAGACACTTACCAGCATCGGCGATACTACCTTTGCCAACAGCAGGGCTCTGAAGGTCATCGAACTGCCCGCGGCTCTTCAAAGCATCGGCGATGGGGCCTTCTCCAACTCATTTATCAGCACCATTACCCTTCCGGAGGCCCTTGAGTCCATCGGCGCCAGTGCTTTTGCCAACAGCCGCATCCAGACGGTTGACTTTAACGAGGGACTGCAATCCATCGGTGCCAACGCCTTTGCCAACACGTCTTTGCAAAGTGCTCTGCTGCCTGAGACGCTTACTTCCCTGGGTGACGGCGCTTTCAGGGGCTGCAAGGCGCTGACTGCGGTCTCATTGCCCGGCGGCATCGGCACGGTGCCCAACGCCGTCTTCCTTGGCAGCGGCCTGAGCGAGGTAAGCCTTGGTGAAGGGATCACCTCAATCGGCGACCAGGCCTTCTGGGGTGCCAATCGTCTGAGCAGGGTCTGGCTGCCTTCCACCGTGACAAGCATTGGCTCACAGGCATTTTATAACGCGACCTTACTGCAGGAGATATATATCCCCAAATCGGTCAACGCTATCGCCCCGGATGCCTTCAGCGGCACCCTTCCCAGCCTGACCTACTATGTGGATGCCGGCAGCTATGCGCAAAACACGCTCAGAAACCTTGGTCCCGACATCTTGTTCAACACCTACAGCACCAGTACAGATGGCAGTGCAAGGATTCTGTTTGCCAAAGACGCGCTGCCGGATCGTACGTCGGTGTCCTTTGCAAAGACCATCTCGGCAGCTGAACAGGCTGGCCTGAATGCGGCTTTGGCCGCACTTGAGTCCGAGACGCAACTTTATGCGGTTTCGGCGGTGGTGGGCAAGCTGAGCCTCTCAGACTCTGGGAGTCCGGTGGTTCCCGAAATTCCGCTTACCGCCTGGTTAAAGGCAGAGGTGCCGGCCGAAGCCAAACTCTACCTGTATGACCCACAGGACGGTGGGCTGACCGAGATCACGTCATATACGAGCGTTACGGAAGGTGGCCTTGCGACCTTCTCCACGAATATCGAGACCTTGGCAACCGGCTACCTGAGCTTCACGACCGACCTTGGAGGCGCGGCCTCCGGTGTCCTCTTTATCCTGAATGTATCCGACAAGCCGATTGATGACGGGGAAGATAAGGATGAGGAAGACGGAGAGGAAGAGGAGGGTACGCAGGACGACGAGGATACCAACGACGGAGAAGACACGGGCGGCGATGATACCAACGACGGAGAAGACACGGGCGGCGATGATACCGATACGAAGACCGGTACTTCGGGCGGCGAGGGCAACAATTCAAACGGCGGCTCAAACGGGCGTCCGTGGAGTGGGCCTTCGGGTCGGCCAGGCACAGCCCCGCCAGCCAACACTACCACTGCCTCTCAACAGTCATCGACAGCAGAGGGTACACAGGACGGTGATATAAGCATTGCCGAGGGCGACACAGCGGCTTCTTCTGGAACGGCCGGAGGGGCGGGGAACACGCGAATCGAGGAAAGCGAAACGCCGACGGCAGCACCTGCCATCTCAGAGCAAAAGGATGATGGTATCTGGTTCTGGCTTCTCGGAGGTGCCGGTGCCGCCCTGCCGCTTCTGGCTTTGGCATACTGGCTGCTTCTGGCACGCACCCGCAAGGTGACGTAGATTGGCAAGAGAACGATGAGATTGGAACTTGGGCTGGGCGGCATGTCGTGTGTCGCCTGTGCCCAACGGATAGAAGACGAATTAGCGCGGCTGCCGGGCGTCAAAGAGGCAAGTGTCAGCTATAGGAAAAATCAGGCGGTTCTCGACTTTGACGAGGACAGTCTTGATTGCGTGCGGATTATCGCGAGTATCGAGGCGCTTGGCTATACGGCCAGTCGCCTCAACTCCCAGACGGAGCAGTCGGCCCAGACGTCGCCTCCATTGCGCGACGCGGGCAAAAAGGCAGCCCTGCGCGTTGTCGGCGTCCTTGCTGCGGCTCTGGCACTGTTCATCATCTGCGAGGGCCTGGGTATCCGAATAGCCATTGCGAACTTTCCCCTTGCAGGAAGCGATATGGGCTATGGCATGGTGTTTGTGGTCGGTCTTTTGACCTCCCTGCACTGTCTGGGAATGTGCGGCGGCATCAATCTGTCACTCTCGATTCCTGCCGGTGCCGATACAAAGCGGCCAGCCCTGCGCTCTGGCTTTGCGTACAACTTCGCTCGGGTCCTCTCCTACACCCTCATCGGCGCCCTGGTAGGTGCACTTGGCTCTCTGCTTTCCCTGAGCGGTATCCTGCGCGGCACGGTGCAGATTGTGGCGGGCCTGTTCATGCTGATAATCGGCCTTAACATGGTTGGCTCCTTTGCCTTTTTGCGACGATTGCTGCCGCCTGTGCCCTCGGCGCTCACACGCCGCCTTGCCGCCTGGCGCTCAAGCGGGCTTGGAGCGGTGGTCATCGGCCTTTTAAACGGCCTGATGCCCTGCGGTCCCCTGCAGGCCATGCAGCTGTATGCGCTCGCGACGGCAAGCCCCTTTGAGGGGGCTTTTGCGATGCTGGCCTTTGGCCTCGGTACGCTGCCCCTGATGCTTGCCACCAGCGTGTTCAGCTCTCTGTTGAGCCGAGGCTTTGCTCGAGTGATGATGACGGTGGGCGCGGCCCTGGTGCTGTTCATGGGGATGTTTACCGTGACGGATGGCCTGACCCTGAGCGGCCTTGGCCTTTGGCGCGTCCTGCCCGCGCCCTTCTCCGCCAACGACGCGGCTGCGGGTGCTGCGGGCGCAGGCACGGCGGTCACGGCCGACGCGCTCGGCCTGGAGATTATCGACGGCGTTCAGGTGGTGCAAAGCGAGCTTAAACCCACCCTGCTCCCCAGTTTCACGGTGCTATCCGGTTTGCCCATCCGGTGGACCATCGACGCTCCACCCGGCAGCATCAACGGTTGCAACCACAGCATCACCTCTCCGCAGCTGGAGTTGGAATACGCCTTCCATGAGGGTAAAAACATCATCGACCTGCCTCCGCAGGCGGTCGGTGTGCTTCCCTACAGCTGCTGGATGGGCATGATGCACGCTCAGATCAGGGTCATAGATGCCAACGATGTTGAGGGCGCGCTTGCCGCCGACACAACATCTCCAGCACGCACCACAGGTGAGTATCGGGTTTATACCGACCATCAGGGTGAAGTTCTGGATATTGAGGGGAGCCAGACTGACGATCAGTTTATTGTCCTGGAGATACCCTTTGACAAACCCCTGCAGCTCAACGACCCGGCTATTCTGCTCTCTTCTCTCAGCTACACAATTGGCGATCGGAGCGACGGCGCGGCGACCTTGAGCGCGTATCCGGAGGAAGTGACGCTTTCTGCGGACCAGCACACGCTGACCCTGGTTTTCCATATGTCCTTCGCTGCGTTTTCGGGGCGGCTGCGCGTGGAGCCAGCAACAGAAGATGGCATTGCAAAGGCGCTTGTGAGAGCCGACGCGGCGGGCGAGGGTGCTGCGGCGGCAGCGGGCGACGACGCGGCGGCAGCGGCAGCGGGCGACGACGAGGCGGGCGACGCTGGGGTAGCGTCGGTGGAGTTTCCCCAAATCGATCTGTATGTGGGCAACGGTATCAGCCTCCAGACCCTTGCCTCTGAGCCGGCATCCTCCTCCGCGTTGGCCTCTGTGACCA
This sequence comes from Coriobacteriales bacterium, assembly GCA_031277035.1. GTDB lineage: Bacteria > Actinomycetota > Coriobacteriia > Coriobacteriales > UBA8131 > JAIRXA01. The sequence goes on from JAISLY010000045.1 coordinate 26,230, forward strand.
AGAGGGTGGTGGTGCCGAGTTCGGCTACGCGTGGCATGGTGCACCTGTCAGTCTTCATCAACGGCGAGCCGATAGGACTGAAGGGGGAGCTTCCCGGTTCTGTGGTCGCGCACTTTCACGATTATCTGAATACGGACGCTGCCACATTTGCCTCACGTATCGCCTCCGCCATCGAGAACTCAGAAGACCCCCAGCTGTCATCCCTTGAGCTTGCGCTTGATGGCGATCAGATTACGCTGACCTGTCCCCAGGCGCAGCCGGGCGATGTGATAGACCTCCGCATCGAGAGCTATGGTGCCTCTCAGGAGGAGGGGAGCGACCTGTGAACGCTTCAAAAACGCTTTGCGGCCTGGCAACCAGAGCGCGCAGGAAGGCTTCGGTGTTCAGGACGCCTCTGCGCGCTGGCAACCAGAGCGTGTGCGCGGTCCTTTTCTCCGCCCCCTTTTTTAGTTCGTCCCATTCGAAGGTGAGAATGTTTGAAGCCGTGGATACTGTATGTTTCGCGACTGCCCCGCGCCTTCGAGAACCTGACCCGAGGGAGGCCTGATGCTGATGCGAGCAGGCACCATAACATCTGCGCCTCGTAGCAGGCCGGCCATGACGCTGGTCGCGCTCGGTGTGGTGGTGGTGCTCATTTTGGCGCAGACCTCCCTCGCCTATGCCTATCTCAATCGTGGCTCGATTGGCATCTCGGTGGGTGCGAGCTCGGTACATCTGACGCCTGGGCAATCCACCAGTGTCTCGGTAACGCTGGACCCCGCCTCCGACCAACAGACGCAGGGCTGCGGCATGGCCGAATGCCCACAGAGCTGCGGCGAAGAGGGCTGTCTGGATGCCAATGGACAGTGTCTTTGCGCGGGCTCAAAGTACTCCACCTATTATCCGACGCTCACCGTATCCTCCTCAAATGGCGGTGTGGCCACGGCGAGTTCTTCTGGTGCTGCGGTGAACATCAGGGCTGTGGGCGAGGGGGTTTGCCTCATCACGCTTACGGCCTCGCTTCGTCAGTTCACTCCCACTTCGCTAAGCATCAGCGTCACGGTGAGCGAGAGTGGCATCACGGGCAGCGCCGGGGAAGCGGCGGGCGCCACAGACGACCCTTGGGCCGTTGGTATCACGGATGCCGGCATCGCACAGGCAGGCTCCGATGGCTCATCTGGCGCGGACGAGGAGGCCGTGGTGGACCGGAACGGTCGGATTGTCCATTTGGTGCCCCTGCGCACCGGGACGGATGTTGCTGAGAAGCTCCTGAGCATTGCGGGTACGGATGAGGAGATGACCTTTTGGTATGGTGGCACACGTGATCGCCCTGATTACTCCTGGACCTTTGGGGGCTCTGCGCTTGATGGCAACGCGCTGGTGCCAGCAGAGGGTCTGGATTTAAGAATCGACCTCTCTGCAAACGGCACGGGATTGGTGGCACGTCTGCTGGAGGACTCCGACAGGACGCTGCTGCTTGACTGTGCCCACTCGGGCCCACTGCCCGCCCCGGCGACTCTCTACGTGGCGGCGCCCGCATATCTCAACGAAGGGCAGGCTCTGAGCCTATATGCCTACGATGAGCAGGCAGGCGCTTTTGTGCGGCGCCTTGACGGTCTGAGGGTAACGGACGCATATATCGCCTTTGAGATTGACCACTGTTCCACCCTTGCACTCTCCGCCGACGACCTGACGACCCTGGGACTTGCCGCGCTGCCCGACATCGTCAATCCCGCGAGCGCGGGTGGCCAGGGCGCGAGTGGCCAGGACGAGGGTGGCCAGGGCGCGGGCGAGGGCGCGACTCGGGGGGCTTTGCTCGGCACACCTGCTCTTTTGCTCATTGCTGTTGGTGCGGCTCTTGTGTTGGCGCTGCTCGTCCTCGTCCGCGTCCGCGCCCGACAGAAGCGCTCAGGAGGTACGGATGCCTAGATCTCCCGGCACACACGACCTTTTGCATGCGGCACGCAGGGCGCTCCCGCCGTTTGTCGGTGGCCTTGCCGCCTTTATGGTGTTGGTGCCGGTCTCTACTGCGGCGCTGCCAGGTCGTTCCATCTTCAATAGTGCCCAGACCCATAACCAGTTGCGTTTTCGTTTCTTTGACAGCGACCTGTCCCTGTTGCTTACCCTGGCGGTCATCGCCTATGGGGTATCGCTTGCCCTTGTGCTCTTTGCCTTTTTGCGCGATAAGCGGGCTTCTGCGGCCTTCCTTTCCTTTGGCATGGCGCGCACACGCCTCTTCGTCAACCGGGCTGTCGTTGCTCTGGTCTGTCTGGTCCTTGGCATCGGCATCCCTTTTGTGGCGTCGCTTGCACTTAACGTGGCGGCGCTTGGCTGGTATGTGGGAGAGCTGCACGAGTTTGGCTATGTGCTCTGCGGCTACCTGACACTGGGCCTGCTTGCGTTTGCGCTGGCCTGTGTGGCGGCCGTTGGCGCTGGCACGCTGATTGAGGCGCTCCTGTTTGCCGCTGCGCTTATCGGCTCGGTGAGCGTGGCAGCATTTGGCCTGGACGCGCTGACTGCGGGGCTTTTGGTCGGCAGCCCCTTTGGCGTCTTGCCCTCAGGGCTCACCGAGCCGGTACTCCCTTCCCTGCTTACACGTTCCTCCGCGTTCAACCCGGCACTGTTCTTCCATGATCTGGGAGCGGAGCATCAGATTTTTGCCATTCTGCATCCGGTCTACGAGCCGCTCTTTGGCAGCTGGGTTCCCCTTGTCGGCTGGACGCTGGTTTCCGGCGTCGTCTGCACGGGCGCGGCTCTGATGCTGCGCGTTCGCCCCGGTGAGCAGGCTCAGATGGCGGGCGGCAACACGCCGCTGTGTTTCTTTACGGTGACAGTGGTGGCGTTTCTGATATTCTCCGCGCTGTTTGCCGTTCTTGCGCACAGAGGCGCCGTGCCTGCGTTGGGAGCGGCGGGGGCCGGCTTCATCCTTACTGCGGCATTGCTGGTACGCGGCCTGTTCAAAGGTGGCTTGCGGCCCCTGCGTTCCTTTGTGGTATTGGCCGGTGACGCACTGCTCCTGTCCTGTGTGGTGGCGGTTATCGCGACGGGAGGCCTTGGCTTTTCTGCCCGCGTCCCTGCGGTCTCAGAGGTGCAAAGCGTCGAGGTCAGTTCCGTGGGTACGCCGGCTTACCTTGCCGTGCCGCTGACGGGTACGACTGCGGGATCCGCTTACTATTATCACGCTGCGTACCGGTTTACCGAGCCTTCCGACATCGAACTCATCACCAGGGCGCATACGGCACTGATTGCTTCCGCGACCCTGCCGCTCGCTCTGCGCGCGGACGATTTTTCTCAAACGGCTCTGCCTTACGACGTGGTGCTGCGCTATACGCTTGCAGACGGCACTGAGGCTGTGCGCTACTATCCACAGGCCCGCATAAGCGATCTGGAGGGCCTGCTCGCCCTGGACGATTCTGTGCGGGGCGAGGCTCTTGCTACTGCCGCCATCACCGGCGATACCACCTCTCTCACAGATGCCGACCGCGAGGCGCTGGCCTCCTCGAACGTGGCGCTTGCCTATCGCACCGGCGCGGTTTTTGTCACCGATGCCAACTATAACGCGGTCAGCGAGTTAAGTCTGGGGGATGCGGCGCGGGCATCCCTGCTTGGCGCTGTGGCGGCCGACGTGGCAGCTCAGGATGTCCAGACGCGCTACACCCAGCCCGCTCAGCCGCTCGCCGTGCTGATGTTTACCAACTCGCCTGCCACCGACAAGGCGGCCCTTGGGTTCTCCTTTTCCAATGCGGTAGTTCCTGTGACGCCGGACTTCACGCAGACCCTGGCCTGGTTTGAGAACAACGAGCTTTCCCGTCAGTTGGGCACGGGTGTCGACCCTGCGCTGATTGAGCAGCTGCGGTGGCTTCCGGACAATCCCTATGCCTCCGTCGCCTCTGCCGCGATGCCGCAAAGCCGCTGTTTTATGGCCTATCGCTCCGCTGAAGACGGACGCTTCTGGACATCTGCCGACTTTGGTTCGATACCCGTGCTTGCTGATGCCGTCCAAATAGCCCACGTGGCCCCCAAACTGCGTACCTCATGTTTCATGGGCGGTGGCTATCTGGTGGAAGCAAAGCTCAGGGGTATAGATGCCTGGGTCTACTACTATCTGCCGACGCAGGATGCCCCAGCCTTCATGACGGGCGGCGCGGGAGGCGCGGTGGGCGACGCGGGAGGCGCGGTGGGTGTGGGCGCAGCGGGCGGCGCGGTGGGCGTGGGCGGCGCGGGAGGCGTGGTGGGTGTGGGCGGCGTGGGCAGCGGGGCAGGAAGCGCAGGGGGTGCTGTGGACGATATGACCATAACCGATAACGAGAGTAAAGGAATGTGAGGGGTATTTGATGAAACGCTTCAAGAAGCCACAGGTGCGGACATGGATTGCCTTTGTCGAGCGTGGCCATAAGGCCTCCGGACACGGCACCGGGCACAGTGGGTCGTTTTGTAAGGGCGTGGCCCAGGTGCTGCGCGGTATTGAGGATCACGGTGCGCTGATGGCCGCGACCAAGGCATCGGGTATGGCCTACTCCAAGGCCTGGCTTTTGCTCAAGCACACTGAGGAGGACCTGGGAGTGCACCTGATTGTTACTGACGGCGCGCGCGGCTCGACGCTGACCGCCGAAGGGCGCATGCTTCTGGAGACCTACGAGCAGCTGGCGCAGGAGTGTAGCGCATTTGCTGAACGGCGCTTTGATGAGTTGTTGGAGGAGAAGCGAAGCGCTGCCCGGGGTGAGGCGCACACCAACGAACGTGAGAAGCGGCAAAGCCAGCCGAGGCGTGAGCTGGGAGGCGCACAGTCGTGATAGAGCTCGTATCGCTCACCAAACGCTACGGCGGAAAGCAGGGGCAGACGGCCATCGAGGACATCACGCTTACGGTGCAAAGCGGCAGGGTCTACGGTTTGGTCGGCTCCAACGGTGCCGGCAAGACGACGCTACTCAGAATCATTGCCGGCATCTGTCTGCCGACTTCGGGTTCAGTCCGCTGTGGGGGTCGTGCCCGACCCTCTCCCGGCACGCGTGCCCTCGTCTCAGATGAGCCCTACGTTTTGCCCCAGGCAACGCCTGAGACAATGGGGCGCTTTTACCGGGGCTACTATCCTCGCTGGTCAGATGCCGTCTACGCGCGCCTCCTGTCGCTCTTTGGGCTGAACGGGCGTGCTCGCATCGAGGGCTTCTCAAAAGGCATGGCCCGCCAGGTTGCCATCGCCCTGGGGCTTGCAAGTGGAGCCGAGGTGTTGCTCTTGGACGAGAGCTTTGACGGGCTTGATTTTGCCCGGCGTCGTCTGATCAGGCGGCTTGTGTGCAGCTATGCCCACACACGCGATGCTGCCGTGATGCTCACCTCACACAACCTCGCCGAGGTAGAGGATGTCGTCGATGACCTGGGGATGATAGACGGCTGCCGTCTCGTGTTTTCCAGCTCGATACAGGAACTGCGGCGCAGCCATCCCGGCGCCTCGCTTGAGGAGATATGTCTTGATGCGGGCGGGCAGATGGCCTCCGCTGCCATAAGCGACGCAGATTTGGAGGCTCTCTTTGCATAGGGTGGCCGCAAAAGTGGCCGTGGTCTCTGCGGCGCTGCTTGTGCTGGTGGCGTTTGCTCTGCCGACGTCCTCACGGGCGGCTGCTGTCGATGAGGATGCCTCTCTGACGATTGATGTGCCCGAGGAGGTGACACTCGGCCTTTTGCCCAGGCGCCTTGAGCTTTCCATCACGCCAGCCACTATCCACGTTGGCGTTGACTGCGGTATGGCGGATATGTGCGGCATCGACCCCTGCCTGTGCGGCAATCCTGATGCCTACGGGGCCTGCGCCTGCAATGGCACACGTGCAGTCAGCCCCGCCCTGAGGGTGAAAAGCTCCGATGAACAGCAGGTGAAGGTCGTGCGCCTGGGAGGCGACTGGTGGCTTGTGCCCTGGGGTGACACGGGTGCCCTCGTGGAGCTTTCTGCCCAGCTGCCACATCATGCAGATGAGACCGCGACCCTTGAGGTCAACAGCACAGCACCCTTTGCGCCAGGACTTCTCTATGTCGGCCTGTTGTTGATGCTTTTGGCAGGGATTGTGTTGGTGCTGCGGCGCCTTTTGCAGAGGCAGGACGGCAAAGGGCAGGTCCGTATCTCAGCAGCGCTCGCCGCACTGCTTGCTGCCGGTCTGCTTGTTGCGCCCCCGCTGGCGCTTTTGAGCTGTGCCCCGGCCCTCACCGTGACGGAGCGCTCACCGCGCTTCGTGTCCGCCTCGGTTCTCTCGCGTGGTGATGGCAGTGAGGCAGGTCAGCGAGTGGAGGTGCGCCTGACCTTCTCTGCGCCTGTCGCCCTTGCCGATGACAGGGTTGCGGAGCCTGCGGCTGCGGCTGCGGCGGTATCTGCAAAGCATGCCGGGCTGGACGTCACGCTCAACGACAGTCCGCTGGATACGGAGGCCATCTTGCCTGCTGTTACGCTGGAGGGCGATGACACGCTGCTGATTACCCTCCTTCCCGCGCCCAGCGCAGGCGACACGTCCGCCACCCATTATTTTGCGCTTTACGAGGGCAGACTGCGCATTGCCGCCACCGGTGCAAATGGCGGGCTCGCGGGCCTTGTGGCAGCGGATGACAAAAGTGTCAATGCCGTGCTCGCCGCGCCGGTGGAGATACGCGTTCCCTCAGGGCTTGTCCTTGAGCCCGTCTCGAGCATCTCTGGTAGTGCCTTCACCTCCACGCCTGCCTCGGCGACGTTTCGTGTTACGCAGGTTCCGCTACTGCGTGCGGTGGCGTGGATCGAGATTGAGCCGGGCGGCGCTCAGGCGCTGGTGCACAACCACGAGTTCACACGTTTTTCCCATGACGCCATTGGGTGCGAGTCCTATGCAGAGACGCTGGTAGACCCTCTGAGGCGTGCCTTTGGTAGCGATTTTGACATCGTACGGCACAACGACGCTATCACGGTCACTGCCCGCGAGACAACAGACGGGCAGTTGCTCAAGCCCCGACTCGTTGAGGGGGTCGTACATGACTAGGGAAGACCAACGCGCCGTAGCGCCACCGGCACCTCCCGCCCTCGCCGCCGCTGATGCGCCCCCCGTCGTCGCCGATGCCCCGCCCTCGCCCGCGCCCGCGGCTGAGGCCGCCACCCCCGCGCACGGCGCCAGCCCCGTCCGTCGCCGCCCTGCCCTGGTCATCACCGTCCTGGCACTGCTTCTGGTGGCGGCCTGTGCCGCCTCGCTTGCCCTGGGGCGCTATGCCATCTCCCTTGAGTCGCTGCTTGCACTCGACGAGACCACCACTAACGTGCTGTTCTTCATGCGCCTGCCGCGTATCGCTGCCGCCGCGCTCATCGGCGCGGCGCTAGCGGGGGCGGGCTGTGCCTACCAGGGCATCTTTCGCAATCCGATGGTCTCACCCGACCTGCTTGGCGCCAGCGCCGGCGCCGGTTTTGGCGCGGCGGCAGGCATCCTGTTCTCGCTGGGCAGTGCAGGCGTGGAGCTGTGCGCGTTTGTGATGGGACTTTTGGCTGTGGGCATCTCGTATTTCCTCTCCGTCTCCATCGGGCGCTCGATGCGCGGCGTGTTGGTTCTGGTGCTCTCCGGCATGGTCATCGGCAACCTGTTTCAGGCCTTCACCTCGGCAGTAAAATTCGTTGCCGACCCCAACTCTCAGCTGCCGGAGATTACCTTCTGGCTGATGGGCGGCCTTTCCGCCGTGCGTGACAGCGATCTTGCCTGGCTGCTCGCCGCCCTTCTTCTCGGTGGAGTGGGGCTGTTTGTCCTGCGTTGGAGGATAAACGTCATGGCAAACGGCGAGGAGGAGGCACGTGCCCTTGGCGTGGAGGTCAAACGGGTGCGCCTGGCGGTTGTGGCCTGTGCTACGCTTCTGACCTCGGCTTCGGTTGCGGTGGCGGGGATGGTCGGCTGGGTAGGACTTATCGTGCCGCACCTTGCGCGTTTTTTGGTAGGCGCCGACCAGCGGGTGCTCCTGCCTGCCTCGATGCTTTTGGGCTCCACCTTCCTTCTGGTGGTAGACGGTCTTTGCCGCTCGGTCTATACCACCGAGATACCTTTGTCGATACTCACCTCGATCATCGGCGCACCGCTCTTTATCTATTTGATTGCCCGCAGCCGTAAGGGAGGGCAGTGATGGCTCAGCTGTCTATCGAGAACCTCAGCTGCGGCTGGGCGGCGCGCACGGTGCTTAGAGGAGTGTATCTCAGTCTTTCGGCCGGTGAGACCCTGTGTCTGCTCGGCCCCAATGGGTCGGGCAAAACCACCCTGTTCAAAACAATTCTTGGGCTGATGCCCCCGCAGGCAGGACGGATTTGCGTAGACGGAGCGGACACCGCCGCCTGGGGTCGCCGCCAACGCGCCCGCACCTTTGCCTATATCCCTCAGGAGCACAGTCCGGCGTTTCCCTTCACCGTGTTGGAGCTGGTGCTGATGGGGCGCACGCCACATGTTGGGACGCTTGCCTCGGTGGGACGCACCGATGAGACGATTGCCCGCGAGGTGCTCGCGTCGCTTGGCATTGAGGCTTTGGCCGAGCGCGATTACACGCAGCTTTCCGGCGGTGAGCGGCAGATGGTGCTCATCGCCCGCGCCCTGGCCCAGCAACCGGCCTTTCTGGTGATGGACGAGCCCACGGCAAGCCTGGATTTTGGCAATCAGGCGCGTGTGCTCTCGCGCATTCGCACCCTGGCACGGGGCGGCGCAGGCGAACCGCTCGGTGTCATCATGACCACGCACGACCCCAACCAGGCATTCCTGCTCGGCAAGCGCGTGGCCTGCATCGGTCGTGACGGCAGCTTTACGCAGGGCGATGTCCGCGAGGTGCTCACACCCGAACTGCTCCGCAGCCTGTATGGGGTTGAGGTGGGCTTTGCCGAGCTGACCGCCCCGGATGGCTGCCGCGTCTCGCTGTGCACGCCGCTTCTTGAGGAGGAGACGTGATGTGCGCTGGCGGGCGGGATGTTGGGCAGGATGTCGGGCGAGAGGCGGCGGCGCGGGATGTCGGCCAGGATGTCGGGCGGGACACGACGGCGCGGGCCTGTTGCCAGATGACTTCCCTGTCGCGCGGCATGTCGCGTCGTGCCTTCCTGCGCCGGACGCTGCTTTTTGGGCTTGCGGCACCGGGCCTTGCCTGCTCGCCTGCCGCGCTTTCTGGCTGTGTGAGCGCAAAGCGCAGGCGCAGTCTGCTCGACATGGGTGCGCGGACCGTTGAGGTGCCCGAGACGGTACGCCGCGTGCTGTGCACCAACCCCATCGGCACCGTAGACGTCTATCTGCTCGACCCGGCACTGCTGGTGGGCTGGAACTTCAGGCCCAGGGCCGCCGATGCCGCCTTTCTCAATCCCGCCACGCTCGAATTGCCCTCACTGGGCGTATGGATGGGTGCGGGCAGCGTACCCAATGCCGAGGAGGTGCTGGCCACCCGCCCCGACGTGCTTTTGTGCTTCTGGAGTGTGGATGAGGCGGGTGTGGCGATGGCTGACAGCATCCAGGAGGAGATGCGGCTGCCGGTGCTGCTGTGCGACTGTTCGCTTGAGCAGGTGGTGGAGACCTACACCTTTTTGGGGGAGCTGTTGGGCGTGACGCAACGCCTGAATGTCCTTATTGCCTTCTTTGCGGAGAAGCTCGAGCTGCTTCGCTCGACGGTTGCCCGCATTCCCGAAGAGGAGCTCCGCACAATCTTTCTTGCCGAAGGGAAGGGCGGCCTTCAGACCGACCCGGTGGGGTCGCTGCACGTTCAGGACGCGCTCGACCTTCTCCACACCCGCAATGTCGTTGACCTGCCGGGAAGCGAGGGGCAGGGGATGGGTATGCCCAGCGTCAGCATCGAGCAGATTATCACCTGGAATCCCTCTGCGGTGCTGGTCAGTGAATATTCGATGAGCGACACCGCTACAAGCGACCTGTACCATGAGATACGCTCTGATCGCAACTGGAACAGCGTGCCCTGTGTTGCTGCTGGCGAGATATACCAGATACCGCAAAGCCCCTTTTCCTGGTTTGGGCGGCCGCCATCGGCTCTGCGCCTGCTCGGCTGCCTCTGGCTGCTCTGTCGTCTGTACCCTGAGTACGCGCAGGCGGCGGGTATCGTCCTTGAGACTGAGGTGCGCGAGTTTTTCTCCCGGTGTTTTGACCGCGAGCTGACGGAGGACGAGCTTATTGTTTTACTTAAACAGTAGTATATTAAAGAGGTTCAGTTGCCAAAAGGCCAGTTGCCAAAGGTTCAGTTGCCAAAAGGCCAGCTATGAAACAGGAGGTCTGCCATGTTCTACATCCCGGACAGCGAACTGGAGCGTTTGATTGCCGAGGACCTGCCCTACCTCGACCTGACCACGCATCTTCTCGGCATCGATGAGAGGCTTGGCCAGATTACCTATCTTTCGCGCGAGGACTGCCTTTTGTGCGGCAGTGAGGAGGTCAGGCGGATTTTTGCAAAGTTGGGCGTGACGGTGGACGCCTCTTTGCCCAGCGGCACTCGCCTGAAGGCGGGGGAGGTCTTTTTTGAGGCAAGCGGTACGGCGGGGGCGCTTCATGCTGGTTGGAAGGTTTGCCTCAACCTGTTTGATCACTACTCGGCTGTGGCTACCAGGACACGCGCGATGGTCGATGCGGCACAGGCCGTCGCGCCGGGTCTGCCGATACTTACGACTCGCAAGTCTCTGCCCGGCAGCAGGGCATTGATGACCAAGGCCATTGTCTGCGGCGGTGCTGTGCCGCATCGCCTGGGCCTTTCCGAAACTGTGCTCGTCTTTGACAACCACAGCGCTTTTGTCGGTGGTTTTGCGGGCCTTCTTGAGCGCCTACCCGAGATGCTGGCGCAGAGTTGCGAAAAGAAGGTCTTTGTGGAGGCAGATGCCGCGCAGGCCGAACAGCTGGCCAAAAGTGGCATTGACGGCATCCAGTTTGACAAAGTTGCACCCGATGAGTTGCGCCAGCTGATTCCCAGGCTGCGCGTCGCAAACCCGCAGCTTACTCTGATTGCCGCTGGCGGCATAAACCTCCAAAACGTCGCCGATTACGCCGCCACCGGAGTAGACGGCCTTGCCACAACCGCGCTGTTTACCGCAAAGCCCCTGGACATGACCGCAAGGATTACGCCAAGGTGATTTTGTGGCGGGCAGTCCAGACGCTGTTCATGCGATAATAAGCAGTATCTGCCTGAAGGGTGTCAGGCAGGCAGCGTCGGAATCGACTTTCGTCGGCTTCGACGTCAGGGTGGGCCAGGCAGTGCGAGGATGGACCGAGAGAGCCAATGATAGGTGGAAAAAAGAAGACATGCGAATCAAAATAATCGCCGACAGTACCTGTGACCTGTCGTTTGACCTGATGAAACTCCACGATATTCGTATGGCACCGCTGACCATTGTCATGGGAGGCCAGGGGTATAAGGACAGCTACGACATCGCTCCTGAAGACATCTTTGCCTTTGTGGAGACCGGCGGCGGCATCAGCCATACGACGGCTGTCAGCGTTGGGGAGTACCTTACCATCTACGGCGAGGAGAAAGCCGCCGGAGCCGACGCCATCATTCATTTTACCATCAGCGGTGAGCTTTCCGCCTGCCATGACAACGCACTTGTCGCCGCCCGCGACTTTGAGCGCGTCTATCCTATCGATACACGCAGCCTCTCAACCGGTTCCGGCTGGCTGGTGCTGTACGCGGTCGATCTGATTGCCGCAGGTCTGAGTGCCGAGGAGGTCGTGGCGCGCTGCGAGGCAAAAAAGCAGCTTATCGAGGCGAGTTTTGTTATCAGTACCCTGGACTACCTGCACAAAGGCGGGCGGTGTTCCGGCGTGGCGGCGTTGAGCGCCGGCCTGCTCAACATCAAGCCCTGTCTGGAACTGCGACAGGGCAAGATTGAGGTTGCCCGCAAGTACCGCGGCAAGATTGGCAAGGTGATAGAGCGTTATCTGCGTGATCGCCTGTCAAACCGCGACGACATCGAGCCGCGCCGTGCGCTGCTCACCCATACCCTCTTCGATGAGCCGGAACTGGTGGCCGAGGCTTTTGAAATCGCCAAAAAGCTGTATCCCTTTGAGGAGCTCATTCTGACATCCGCCGGCTGCACGGTGAGCAATCATTGCGGCCCGGGCACCCTTGGTATCCTGTTCTGTCGCAGGGAACCTGTCTGACGAGGCCTGTCTGACGGCGCCTGTCTGACGGCGCCTGTCTGATGACGTTCGCCCGGCGTGTTGGCCTGATGGCCCGCCTGACGGCGCCTGTCTGACGGGGCAGACTTTCTCCGTGACCGAGGGGAGAGGGCCCGGTTGGAGGCGAATGGGCAGGGTTCGCGTGGTGGCGACCGTGAAAAAGTGCGATTGTTCTGGCACGAGGCAGTCATTACTGGTACACTATGCGCACACAGTGCACCAGGCGCACAATCGGTGCGTATGCTGACGCACCGCGAGGCAGTGCGGTTGAAACGTAGCAAAGAGAAAAGGACGAACGATGGACGAAACCGGCGTTCTGCCATTGTTAGATGAGTTGGCCGACCTTATCGAGGACGGAAAACCGGCTTTAGGCAACAAGGATCGCAAGCAGATAGAGGTCGGCCCCGCGCTCGACATCATCGACGACATCCGTCAGGCCTTCCCGGTTGAGTTTGCGCAGGCGCGACAGATTGTTCGCGAGCGCCAGGGTCTTTTGGAGGACACGGAGGCTGAGTGCAACCGCATTCTCGAAGACGCTCGAAACCAGGCGCTGATTATCGCAAGCGAGCAGGAGATTGTTCGCATCGCCCAGCAACAGGCCGAAAACATCCTTGCCGACGCCCGGGAAATGGAACGTGAGACCCGCGCTGGTGCCGAGGATTACGCGGACAGCGTCTTTTCTCATATCGAGAGCACCCTCGACAGTCTGGGAGAAAATGTCCGGCGGGTGCGCGAGCGCCTGAACAACAAGGCCGGCCGCTGACCCTTACCCTCGCATATCGCCTTATCCCGGAGTTAAAGGACCTGGGCGCTTCCGTCGCGCTTTCGGGCATCTTGCCCTTGACGCAGATGGATAAGGGCGCGCTTTCCTTTACGCTTGCTGAGGGCATCGCTTACGACCTCTGTCTGACGAATACCGGCAACGGCGTGCTGCTCTCCGGCACGGCGCACGCCTGCCTGGCGACGGAGTGCTCGCGCTGTCTTGAAGAGGCGCTCATCAGCGTGCAGGGCGAGGTGGAGGGCTATTTTATCCTCAACCCAAAAGACGAGGAGCTCAGCCTCGAGGATGACGAGTTTGTTGTCGTTGGGCCCGATGGGCTGGTTGATCTGGCGCCCGCGATTGTCGCTGCTATCGTCTTTGAGCTGCCGCAACTGGTGCTTTGCCGCGACGACTGCGCCGGGCTCTGTCCAATCTGTGGGGCAAATCGTAACGAGGCGCCGTGTTCCTGCGACCTTGTTGAGGACCTTGTTGAGGAGGGCGACAGTCCCTTCCTCGCTTTGCGCGACCTGTTGTAATGCAAGGGCGACAACCCTCTCGACAACCCCGCCGCCCGTTTTGCGCGACCTGCGACCTGTTGTAATCCGGCCTCACTCTGCTAGAATGGACAGGTTAGCCTTCTTTGATGGCGAGCACGGAGATAGCCCTGCCCGAGGCCAAGAGGTGTCTTTGCCCTGGGCGAGCGGATGTTTCCCCATTACACATGCCGGGGGACTTTGGCCGCAGGTGGCCCGTATCGACGGGTTGCGATACCGAAGGATGATCCAGGCAGAGGGCGAAGGCTCGGAGGTATCCGCGCCTTCCAAACAACAAAAGGAGAACGCATGGCCACGACTGTGAACATCAGGTCGCTGCTTGATGCAGCCGTCCATTTTGGACATCAGACCCGCAGATGGAACCCCAAGATGAAGCCGTATATCTTCACGGACCGCAACGGCATCTACATCATCGACCTGAAAAGAACCCTTATTGAGCTTGATCACGCGTACAGCTTCGTCGCCGAGTTAGCGGCAAAGGGCGGCACCCTTCTGTTTGTCGGTACCAAGAAGCAGGCTCAGGAGCCAATCGCCACAAACGCCGTGCGCTGCGGCATGCCCTACGTCAACAATCGCTGGCTTGGCGGCATGCTGACAAACTTTGTCACCATTCGCTCGCGCGTCACCCGCATGGAGGATCTTGAGGCCATGGAGGCAGATGGCCGCATGGCGACCCTGCCCAAGAAGGAGCAGATTGGCCTGCGCAAGGAGCTTGGCAAACTGAAGGCGAACCTCGATGGCGTGCGTGACATGAAGGCGGTACCGCAGGCAATCTTTGTCGTGGATACGAAGCGTGAGGAGATAGCCATCCATGAGGCCCACCGCCTGGACATCCCGGTTATCGGCATCATCGATACGAATGCCGACCCGGATGAGGTCGATTACGGCATTCCGGCAAACGACGACGCGATTCGCTCGGTCAGCCTGCTCACGGAGGTCATTGCCGACGCGGTACTCGCGGGCATGACGAAAGGCGTTATCAGCGAGGCCGAGATGATTGACGTCCCAGCCCAGGCGCTTGCACCTGCTGAGGAGTCCGCGCCTGCTGAGGAGTCTGCGCCTGCTGCACCTGCTGCGCCTGTTGAGGAGTCCGCGCCTGCTGCGCCTGCTGAGGCGACGACACCCGAGGCGCCTGCGCCTGCGCTGGCCGAAAAGGCTGTGCCCGCAGCCCCCGCACCCGCGGCGGAGGCCCCCGCGCCCGCGGAGGAGGCTCCCGCACCCGCGGCGGAGGCCCCCGCGCCCGCCGCCACCAAGCCAAAAACTACCAGGGCCACCAAGGCCACCAAGGCCGCAGCCGATGAGGCCGCAGCCCCCGTTGAGGAATAGGAAGGGAACCAACATGGCACAGATAACCGCCTCCCTGGTAAAGGAGCTGCGCGATATGACCGGCGCAGGCATGATGGAATGCAAAAAGGCGCTGACCGAGGCTGAAGGCGAGATACAGAAGGCCGTTGATGTCCTGCGCACCCGCGGCCTCGCTGCGGCCGCCAAGAAGGCCGGTCGCGCGACCAATGAGGGCCTGATTGTCGCGCTTGTCTCAGATGACGCAAAGGCCGCGGCCCTTGTCGAGGTCAACTGCGAGACCGACTTCGTCTCCCGTAACGACGTCTTTGGAGCTTTTGCCACAAAGATTGCGCAGGCAGTCCTTGACAGCAACCCCGCCGACCTTGAGGCCCTCAAGGCGACAACTGTTGGGGGCGAGACCATCGAGGCGCTCATCATCGAGGCCATCCATACCATCGGCGAGAATATCCAGGTGTCGCGGTTCGTGCGGCGTTCAGTGGACGCCGGTGCCATTGTGAGCTACATTCATGGCGGTGGTCGTCTCGGCATTCTCGTGAACTTCTCCTTCAGCAAGCCTGAGACGGCCAAT
This sequence comes from Coriobacteriales bacterium, assembly GCA_031277035.1. GTDB lineage: Bacteria > Actinomycetota > Coriobacteriia > Coriobacteriales > UBA8131 > JAIRXA01. The sequence goes on from JAISLY010000045.1 coordinate 41,521, forward strand.
GCCGAGGAGTTTAAGGCTCTTGCCAAGGATATTGCCATGCAGGTTGCTGCTTCCGCTCCGAGCGCAATTGCCCGCGCGGACTTCTCGCCTGCGACCATCGAGCATGAGTTGGCAATTTACAAGGCGCAGGCTGCCGAATCCGGCAAGCCTGAGGAGATACAGGAGAAGATGGCGGTTGGTCGGCTGGAGAAATTCTATAAGGAAAACGCGCTGGTCGAGCAGATTTTCATCAAGGAACCGAGCACGACCGTACAGCAGGTGATTGCCGCAACGTCCAAGTCCTTGGGCGACAGCGTTGAAGTTGCCGGGTTTGACCGATTCGCCCTCGGCGGCAACTGAGGCGCACTCGGGCGGGCACATCTCGTCTTCGTGCGGGAAGATTGCCTGAGGGCAAGGCGCTCTGGCAGGGAATCAGGTGGTTAAAACGTCAGATAGACAGCGGGTCATCGTCGTCGATTTTGGAGCGCAGTACGGCCAGCTCATCGCGCGGCGCGTGCGCGACCTCAACGTTTACAGCGAGATTGTGCCCTACGATGTGGACATCGCCACGCTCAGGGCGGATTTGCCTGCGGCAATCATTTTGAGCGGAGGCCCAGCCAGCGTCTATGCCAAAGATGCTCCTCGGCTTAACCCCGAGTTGCTTGAGCTGGGCGTGCCTGTTCTCGGCTTCTGTTACGGCATGCAGGCGATGGCGCAGGTACTTGGCGGTCGGGTCGCCCACACCGACGTGGCGGAATACGGCCCGGCGGAGTTGACCTGTGCGCCAAAACCTTCGGCCCTCCTGGCGCAAACTCCTTCCACTCAGACTGTCTGGATGAGTCATCGCGACAGCGTAGATGAGTTGCCGGACGGCTTTATCCACACGGCTTCTACGCCAACGACGCCCATCGCTTCGATGGAAGACGCCGCCCGGGGCCTGTACGCGACGCAGTTTCACCCCGAGGTGCACCACACTGTCTACGGTGACCAGATGCTCAGGAACTTTCTTTTCAAAGTCGCGCGGCTTGAGCCAAACTGGAAGATGTCGTCGGTTATCGACGAGATTAGCGCTGCCGTTCGCGCCCAGGTCGGCAGCGACCGGGTCATCCTCGGACTGTCGGGCGGCGTGGATTCGAGCGTGGTCGCCGCACTGTTGGCACATGCTATCGGCAAACAGCTGACCTGCGTTTTTGTCGATACCGGCCTGATGCGTAAGGGTGAACCGGAGCAGGTCGAGGCTGTCTTTTCAAGGCAGTTTGATGTCGATTTTGTGCAGATACGCGCCGAAGAGCAGTATCTCGCGGCGCTCTCGCGTATCAAAGAGCCGGAACGCAAACGCCAGATTATCGGATCAACCTTCTGGAAAATATTCTTCCGGGAGGCACAACGTCTTGAGCAGGACGGCAAGCCGGTGCGCTGGCTTGCCCAGGGAACCATCTACCCCGACGTCATCGAGAGCGGTGCGTATCGTTCAGGCGCCGTGGCCGCCGCCGATGGCTCAAAGGCCACAGGCTCAAGGCAGGCGGCTACCATCAAAAGCCATCACAACCTCATACCGTTTCCCAAAGGGGTGCACTTCGATCTCATCGAACCCCTGCGAAACCTCTTCAAGGACGAGGTGCGTGCGCTTGGCAGTGCGCTTGGCCTGCCCGACCACATCGTCTACCGACAACCCTTCCCGGGCCCCGGCCTGGCAATCCGCATCATCGGTGACGTGACAGCCGAGAAACTTGCGATCCTCAAGGATGCCGACGCCATCGTGCGTGAGGAGATCGACGCTTACAACGAGCGCCTCTTTGAGGAGACGGGGGTGCGCGACTCCGAGCGCAGTGTCTGGCAGTATTTTGCCGTGCTGCCCGACATCCGCTCCGTAGGCGTGATGGGCGATGAGCGCACCTATGCGCATCCCATCATCCTGCGTGCTGTCGAGTCGCGTGACGCCATGACCGCCGACTGGGCCAGACTGCCCCACGAGCTTCTTGCGCGCATCTCCTCGCGTGTGGTGGCCGAGGTCTCCGGCGTCAACCGCGTGGCCTACGACATCACCAGCAAACCCCCCGCCACGGTGGAGTGGGAATAGTAGCAGGGGGCTTTAAACTGCAGGTCAGAGCTTTGTTTTGAAGTTAGTGGTGTAAAAATGGTGTAAAAGTCACCTTAACTCTGTCTACGTATTATCCGCAATAGCCTCTCTGTCCAGAGTGGCATTCCTTATCGCGAGCCGCCTGTGTCAACCGTTTGGCCGCTGCGATCAGTCTTCCATTGCTCCGGGCAACAACAGGGCACCCTGTCGCGGATGCCCTGTTGTTGCCCCACACGTTTTCTACCATCGTCATAACTTCAATACGTTATCCCGCAAGAAGCCGTCAAGGGCGTCACTGTGTTTGCCGTGTCTGAGTCTGTCGAGTATCTCGATGATTGTCTTGAGGCGCAGTAGCGGTAGCGCATCCTCTGGGGTTAGCCCACCAATCCGCTTCAACTCGCTAACCAGTCCATCCAGGGAGCTGTCCAGTTTTTTGAACAGCGCCCCGTTGCCGATTACGATGATTTCTTGGTACAAGACGCTTTTGATGAGGAAGTCCTGTCGCTGGTGACCGCTCAAAGCGACCCGCTCCAAGAACGCCTCCCATTCAAGGTCGTCCATTCGGAACGCGATGCTATGGGTGCGCAGTCTGTTTCGCTCATCACGTTTCCTGCGCTCTGTCCTACTCATAGCAGTCCTCACTCATCTGGCTGCTGAGCTTGGCAGCCATTTCCTGCTGCCGGGTTGGGAAAAGATGGGCGTAGCGCAGCGTGATTTCGATGCTTTCGTGCCCCACTCTCGGAGCGATGGCCACTGGTGAGAAACCAAGCTCGATAAGCAGGGAGATATGCGAGTGGCGCAGGTCATGGACGCGAATCTGCTTTATGCCGGCCAGGTCAGCATGTTTTTTAATCTGCGTGTTCAGATTGCTCTTGGATACATGAAACAGCCTGTCTTCTGGTTTAGCGTTGTAAATAAGGGCCATGTACTGCTTCAGCTCGACGCAGAGGTTGTCCGGCATGGTCACGATGCGCTTGCTCTTTGTGGTCTTTGGGTCGCCTATGATGTCCTTGCCGCCGATGCGCTGCAAGGATTTGTTGACCCTGATCGTCTTTTTGGCAAAGTCAATGTCTCCATGTGTCAAAGCGAGCATCTCGCCGAGGCGCAGGCCGCACCAGTAAAGAACCTCGAAGGGATAGTATAGACGCGGATCTTCGATAACCGAGCGGGCAAAACAGGCATACTCGTCGCGCGTCCAGAACTTCATCTCGTCGGCATTCTTCTTGCCCATGCTGCCAGCCCTGCTTGCCGGGTTCACTTTAAGGCCATAGAATTTGGTCGCATGGGTAAAGACCGCCGTGAGCTGGTTATGTATGGCCTTGAGATAGGTCGGTGAATATTTCTCACCGTTCTTGCCGCAACTGTCGATCATCTTGTTCTGCCAGCGGATAACCGCCTTTGCGTCAATATCGCAGATTGGTGTGTTGCCAAAATATGGGATGACCTTCGTCCTGAGCATGTGCTCTTTTGTTTCCCATGTACTGGCTCTCAGCCTCGGTTTTCGGTCTTCCTTATAAACCTCGCAGAATCGATCGAACGCCATGTCTAAGTCGTCTGACTTCTGGAGCAGGAACTCCCGCTCCCACGCCTGTGCCTCACGCTTGGTACCAAATCCTCGTTTGTGCTTGCGCTGGCGGTTGCCCTGCCAGTCCGCGAAGCAAACCTGCACGCTCCATGTACCCGTATTCTTGTCTCGTAACACTCCCATAAACTACCTTTCTCTCACGGCTTTGGAAAGGCCGTAGAACTTCTCTTCGTAGTACCGCCTGCTTACGCGGCCGGGGATAACCATGAACCCGCTCTCTTCAAGCTCACAGTTCATCTTTCTGATGATCTTGTAGGCATAGGGAATTGAGATACCCAGATCCGCAGCAACCTCGTCTGCCTTGATAAATGTACTCGGGCTCATTTCATCACCTCCTGAATCGAATGGGTGGCAGATTGGGAAGCCACATATATCGTGCGGGTTTTAAGGCGGCTTGCCAAAGGTGTGAATTTGCACATTGCCACAGTGCCCCTCACCGCCCTGCCACCTCGTAGTCAAAGCCGCGCCGGTGGTTGCAAAAGTCGCAGGTGTCCTTAGCGTCACCCAGGTTGCTTAAAAGCCGCACGTCAAACCCCGCATCCTCAAACTGCGCCTTGCAGGTACGGCACAGCGTCATCACGATGTCGTCTTCTGCCTTCCTGTGAAGATCAAGGCTTGTGGCAAGCGCGGCATCCACCAAACACATGCCCACATAGCCAAGCGAGCCCATATAGACGCCAAGGCGTCTTTTGTCGATGGTGCGCAGCTGCTCTAAGAGCACTATTGAGCCTTTGCGCAAAGTGGGCAGCGATGACACGGGCAAATGCGTTGGCAGTACGGGCTTTGCGCGGCTGGTGATGGGTGCCACTATGACGGTGGGCGCATGGGTGTTTCCGGAATTATTTTGGATGACAAGCACCGGACGTCGCCCTCCCTGCTCGCTACCTATTACCGGGTCAAGCGAGGCGCTGTAGATGTCGCCGCGGCATACCGTCTTGATCCTTGGGTGCATAAGGCTTCCTCTCTGTATAAGGCTCTGTCCGTCCAGCCTCTTGTTGTGCGGTTATGTACGCCAGGGCGGCGGTGTGTATCCAGCCTGCCTTTAAGGGGCATCCGGGCACACTGCCACCCTGGGTTTGTGATTTGGAAAGACTTGCTGTACGCCGGATTCGTCCACGACACCCCGGCGCGGGGAAACATCAGACGGCCTGCTGCTTTACGGCAACAATATGTCGCCGCAGGCTCCACGGGAATTACACCCCCAGGCTCTTGTCCGGACGCCCCGGCTGCTAGCGACGGCTCACTGGTTCTCACCAGCTTCAACGCTCCTGCTACCGGTCGGCGTGAGTATCATTGTGCCCGCCTGTGGTCAACACCTGCCGGGTGCAACCCGGTTTACGAGGAAGGGTCATCGCTTTTGCCAGTGCTGTCCTGGTTGGGGGCAGCGCCGCTGTCGTCGCGGCCTCGTCCTTGCGTGGCTTGGGGGATCGCTCCCCCTGGGCGGGAATGTGCCTGATGCCTGTACGTATGTAGTTGTCAAAGATCCTGCGCGCCTGCCCGAGAGGGGCAGCCAGCGTCCGAGAGGAAAAACCCTCTATAAATAAGCCACGGAAACGGCGGAAGTTGAGGGTCTATTCCAGAAGTTTTCTCAGTCTTTTCAGTAAAAGGTCGGTGCGATGTGAGATGGCGGACGTGCTAACGCCCTCATTTCGGGCAATATGCGAGGGTGCCGTGCCGTCAACGAACAGACTGCGGACAAGCCTGCGCTGCTCGGGGGAAAGGGCGCCCAGCGCCTTGATTAGCGCCTCAAGCGCCTCACGCGCCTCATAGATAGCAGCCGGGTCGTTGCCGGGTGCGCAGGGCGTCCTGCCCTCGTCCAGCGCATCAAGTGACGTGTGGCGGCGCGTCTCTCTGCGTTGCCCGTTGCGTTCAATGCGGTCGAGTTCGCTTAGCAGTGCGAACTCGTCTGCCTCAATGTTGATGACGGCAGTGTCGCCATTGGCGAAGCGGTAGGTGTATTCGACTTTCATGGTGGCTCCTTCGGATGGGAATCCGCAGGAGCCGCCGCCTATCTATCCCCAGATATGGCAAAACGGGCAGGAGGACTTCTCATGTCCTTCTGTCCGTCTTGCGGCTCTGCGGATTGTTGGGTATATGGCCTAAGCATGCCTGGCGCGCCTTTGCGTCCGTGCTGTCGGGCGCCCGTGCGTTCTGTATGGCAACCGGTGTCTTTGGCGAGAGCCTCAGAAGCGCCAGGCAGCCTTTTCGCTTTATCTCAATGTAGCCGATATCCTCATCGAGGCGACAGACGAGCTTCCTGGCAAGATTGCGGATGTCTCTCATTGCGGTGTCACCTCCAATCAAGAGATGCAGAGGGGAAACTGGCACGGTGTGGATATCAAAGCGCCATGACGGTATCGAGCGTGGGGTTGGGTACCTTGTCGCGCATGATGCGACCGTAGGTCCTTCCCAAGAGGTGTGACCTTTCAATGAAGACGGCCTTGTAGCAGCCTTTGCGCTTGATGATGCTTGCGGCGAGCTGGGCGAAGCCCATCTCGGTCTTGTGGGCGAAACGTGCCTCGTTTAGAAGCTCGGCGCCAAGCGGTTACACCTTTTCACGGCACATCGCTTTCTTCACTGTCTTTGAATGATAGAAGTGCGGTGTGGTGTGCCACCTTAATTGCTATCACAGCTGTTGTGTCCATATTTGAAACAACAAAGGTTCCTATATCATGGGTAAGGCTTACCAGCAAAGCATAATGACTAAAACTGGGAGCTAGTGATACCATTATAGAGACGCAGTGAACCGCGCCCACTTGCCATACTCGCCCGTTACGACGATTCCGCCGCCATGTGTGTTTGCGATGGATTTAGCAATAGCGAGGCCCAAACCGTAGCCACCTGTTTCACGTGCGCGGGATTCATCGCTTCGGTAAAATCGGTCAAATACTTTGTTTTTCTCGATGTCGGGTATGCCCGTGCCGGTGTTGAACACCGAAATGCACGGATGCTTTGCCACCTCGCTCAGCGATACCTCTATTTTCCCGTCCATGTCGGAGTGCTTGATGGCATTGTCGATCAGGATGCCCACCAGTTTTTTGATCTGCCCTTCGTCTCCGACCAAGCGCAACCCCTCGGCAATGTCGTAAGAATAGTCCCTCCCTTCCTCAAACGCCCTGCTTTCAAATTCCAAGGCGGTGTTCAGAACAGCACCACTCAAAGAGAATTCGCTTTTGACCGCCGCGCTCTTGGACTCCTCTGCCTTTGCTATCTCAAGCAGATCGCAAGCTAGCGCGTTCATGCGCGCCGACTGTGACTTTATGTGATCAAGACGTATATTTTCACCGATCTCGTTTCGTAGCACATCTGCGTTCGCGTCGATAATTGTGAGTGGTGTTTTTAACTCGTGACTTGCGTCGGAAACAAAACGCCTCTGCTTATCAAACGCTTCTTGAATCGGGGCTGTCATCCATTGCGCGAGGACAAAGGAAAAGGCCGACAGGATAAGACCCGCGATACCGACAACCCAAACGGATATAGCGGTCATTTCGTTTAAAATCCCCATCTCAATGGTTCTCTCGGCGAATACGAGTATGAATCCGTAGGACTTGGGAACAAGTAAGAAACTGAAAGTGCTAATCGAATCTTTGGTTTTGCCCGAATCAAGCGCGGAGGCGATATACTCTCGTGCCTCATCCTCAGAAAAGTCAAACATCATATCAAGATTCAGTTCTGTGATTGCGCCGCTGCTGTCCACCTTCACATAAAAGAACCGCTGCGCCCTCATCATCTTGTCATCACCGAACGGATCGTGCATACCAGCCGGAGGACGAACGCCCCGCCCGTCTTTGGGCGGAAAAGAAAGGCCGTCGCTCTCCACCACACGCTGCATGAAATCATCCGTCCTTTTGACAGAAGCCTGGTACATGGAGAGGTTTAAAATCAGAAGAACGGCTGTGAATACGATTAGAAGCGTTCCAATGACGACAGAGATGATTTTTATTTTGAGACGTCTTAACATTCCGGCATCTCCAAAGTGTAACCAGTACCACGCACAGCTTGGATTCGCAAATCCGAACCGATAGCCGTAAGCTTTTCCGCACAAAGGAAATATACACTTCGATCGCATTATATTCCGCATCGGTGTCGAATCCCCATATTTTCTCAAAGAACCGCTCCTTGGGAATAATCTGTCGGCTGTTACGCATGAGCATATCCATAATCTGGTACTCTTTAGACGCCAATCTCACTGCGCCGTTTTCTCCACGGAGCTCATGTGTACTGTTGTCAAGTTCGGTGTTCCCCACACGCAGCAAATCGCCAATAAACTCGCTTCCCCGGCGTGTGATGGCGCGTAGCCGTGCGAGAAGCTCGCCAGTTGCGAAAGGCTTTGTCAGATAATCGTCTGCGCCTATATCCAACCCACTAATCTTGTCGTCAACTTCCGATTTTGCGGTCAGCAACAACACCGGCGTTGCATTCCCCCGTGCGCGCAGAGAGCGCAGCACCTCCAACCCGTTCTTCCCCGGAAGCATAATATCAAGAATGATCGCGTCGTATATATTGCTCATGGCGTAGTCCTCGCCGGACTGACCGTCATACACGGCATCTGCCTCATGCAAATTCTGCTTCAAGAGCGCTGTGAGTACCTCGGAAAGCTGCCGCTCGTCTTCGATAACCAGAACTTTCATGGGCACCCGCCTTTCGACAACTATGCTTCTATTATATATAGATCCCTTGAACTTTCCTTGAACAAACGACCTCATTTCGCATAAATATTCCGTTTAAAGCTCAATCTTTTTTCAAGGGTTGGGTGATAGGCTTTGAATATTGAGAAGGAGGTGCCCTGTATGCAAAGCATTTTCAAGCGTTGCGAGAAAAAATATCTCGTTGCCACACGACAGCGCGTTGCGCTTGCCGATATTATAGCGCGGCATATGCCGCCGGACAGCTACGGCGAATATCTTGTGCAGAATGTCTACTATGACACCGACGCATGGGACGTTATCCGCGCTTCCATCGAGAAACCCATTTATAAAGAGAAACTACGACTGCGCTGTTATGGTGTGCCGAATGACGGTGACCGTCTTTTCCTGGAACTCAAAAAAAAATACAAGGGTGTAGTCTATAAGCGACGTGTTGACTTCCCGGCAGCGGAAGTGCGCAATGCGTCCGTACGGGAAATCATTGCGAAGAGGATGGATTCGCAGATCGCCCGAGAACTCGGCTTTTACCTGAAACGAAACCCGGTATCCGAAAAGGTCTGGTTGGCTTATCGGCGCAGTGCGTTCGCTGGAATCGGGGATGAGGCGGGGTTGCGAATTACCTTTGACACTGACATACGCTTCCGGACGGACAAGTGGGGTTTTCTAGGCCCGGACGGCGGTACTTTCATCCTCCCGCAGGAGACGACACTGATGGAAATAAAAGCCTTGGACGGAATGCCGCTCTGGATGGCGCGCGCCCTCAGCGATTACGGAGTATTCCCAACGTCGTTTTCAAAATATGGAACTTGTTACACGGAACATATCATGAGCGGTGGGATGTGGCAGAGTCAACGCATTGCAAATTCTGAACAAAGAGTAGGAAGGGTGGTGGGTGCCAGTGCCTGACTTCCTTACCCAAAGCGTGACAGGCGGGGCACCGACCTTGGGCGGTATGCTGCTCTGTACAGTCTGCTCACTCGTTTTTGGGCTTGCCGTCGCCTTTGTCTATATGTTTCGCAATAAGCACAGCAAAAGCCTCGCCGTGACGCTTGCGCTTCTTCCCGCAACCGTTCAGATTGTCATTATGCTCGTCAACGGGAATATCGGTGCGGGCGTGGCAGTTGCGGGCGCTTTCAGTCTGGTCAGGTTCCGTTCCATCCCGGGCAGCGCGCGAGATATCGGTAGCCTGTTTTTTGCGATGGCGCTGGGTTTGGCTACAGGAATGGGCTATCTATTCTACGCTTTCCTTTTTTTGCTGATCGTTGGTGGCGCTCATATGCTGCTCAGCGTCAGTCGCTTCGGGCAGGGAGGAACTGATGCCCGCGTACTACGAATCACCATACCCGAAAACCTTGATTACGACGGTATGTTCGACGATCTGTTCGAGAAATATACAAGAGGCACGGAATTAAATAAGGTCAAGACTACCAATATGGGCAGTCTTTATGAGCTGACTTATCTTGTGCGGCTTAAAGGCGCATCCATCCCAAAGGAATTTATGGACGAACTGCGCTGCCGGAACGGGAACCTAGGCATACTGGTCAGCTGCGAACAGCGGACCAGAGAGGAGTTGTAAACCATGAGCCGGAAGAAAACAATAACAGCGACAGCGCGGATCCTAGCGCCTCTCTTCGGGCTTTTGCTCCTGATGTCCGGCTGCGACGTTGGGCGAGACGCATCGCCCTACGCAGGCGAAGCGCCCTCTACAAATGAAACGGTTGCGCAGACATCCGATGCTGCCGATGCAATCAATACGGGTGCGTTTACGACGGTCTATGCGTATGCTGCGGAGGATACGGACAGTTCGTGGGATAAAAACAGCGCTACGTCGGTCGTGTTTGACGGAAAAACCGCTACCATTTCCGGTTCCGGCGCGGAATTTGTGGACTATACGCTCACAATAAAACAACCGGGAACCTATGCGCTGTCGGGAACGCTCTCAAACGGGCAGGTTTTCATCGACGCGGGCAAGGATGATATTGTCCGGTTGGTATTAAACGGTGTTTCGCTTCACAACGAAACGGGCCCCGCCGTTTACGCCGCGCAATCGGAAAAGGTAATCCTGATCCTGGAAGCGGGAACCGATAACAGGATTTCTGACGGCGGTGGTTACGCGGAAGCGGACGACACCGACACGCCGGACGCGGCGGTATTCGCTCAGGATAATCTGAGCATTACCGGCAATGGGGCTCTTACGGTGATAGGAGGCCATAACCACGGGGTGCGCGCCCAGGATGATCTTGTGATTACGGGAGGAACCTTATCAGTCGAGGCGGTTGGCGACGCGCTCCGCGGGCGCGATGGGGTCGCGATTCAAAGTGGGAGTCTCACGCTCAAGGCCGAAGGCGACGGCATCCAGTCAAACAACACGGAGGACGATGCCAAGGGCTTTGTGACGATAAGCGGCGGCACGTTTACGATAGAAGCCAGGAATGACGGAATTCAGGCGCAGAGCGCCTTGACCGTCACAGGCGGTGAGTTCCATATCAAGACGGGTGGCGGCAGTGCCAACGCTCCCGTTCGAGAGGAGGATTTTCGCGGCGGCGGTTTTGGGGGACGCGGAGAACGGGGCGGCAATGCTCCCATACAGGCGGAAACCGAAGAGGAAACCGTGAGCATGAAAGCACTGAAAGCTGGAAAGCTGCTTCGTATCGCGGGAGGTGAGTTTTATATTGATGCCGAGGACGACGCCGTACACGCAAACGGCGATATAGACATTACCTCCGGTGTTTTGAGCATCCAATCCGGCGACGATGCCCTTCATGCGGACGCTGCACTGAACATTGAGGATGGCTCGATCCATATCCCTGTATGCTATGAGGGACTGGAGGGGCTTTCCGTTACAATTACTGGCGGTGAAATTGCCGTCATCGCGAGCGACGATGCTATCAACGCGGCAGGGGGAGCGGACAACGCTTCGCAGTTCGGTGGACCAATGGGTGCGGATAGCTTCGCTACGAGCGGAGAACGCTTTGTGCGTGTCTCCGGCGGGATGCTGGACTTGTCTGCCGCTCGCGACGGTATCGACTCCAATGGCGATATTTTCCTTGCGGGAGGCGTGGTCAAAATAAGCGGCCCATCACAGGGGATGGAAGGTGCGATTGATTTGGACGGGAACCTGCTTGTCACCGGTGGCGAAATGATTACGGCCGGTAGCGTAATAAACCCCTCTGCCGATTCAACACAGGCCGTTCTCCTCGTTTCCTATTCCGCGCAGCAAGCCGTCGGCAGTGTGATTGCCGTTAAGGACGCAAATGGCAATACGCTGCTGGAGTATACCGCTAAGAATGCTTATACGGCATCGGGGTTTTCCTCTCCGTCCTTGCGGGTCGGTGAAACGGTCGCCTTGTTTATCGACGGCGAGAAGCGGACGGACATTCAACTGAGCGGCGTGATCACAAACGTTGCCGACGACGGCGGTGCCTACAGCGGTGGCTTTGGTGGCGGACGCGGAAACAGGGGTGGTGGTATGCCGCCAGGTTGAGGTACCTCTCCCGCAGATGAGGAGCGTACCCCCGGCGGCAATGGATTCTTCTGCCGTGCGCATCGAAGTAAGGCGGCGTTTTTCATTTCCGGACAAGATTCATAATCTGTCCTTGACAAACACTCCCAAAAGGCACCGTCATAAACCTCGGCGCGGGACTGGATGACACGTTTTTGCGGGTCGATAACGGGTGTATTCGCTGGTACAACCTCGACCTGCCCGATGCAATCGCCTACCGCGAGCGCTTCATCAAGCCAACCGAACGCTGCCGAAACATCGCCAAATCGATGTTTGACTACTCGTGGCTTGATGAGGTGCAAGCGTCTGCCGACGCCCCTGCCCTGCTTTTGGCCGCCGGGCTGTTCTTCTACTTCGACCATGCGCAGATCGAAGGGCTTTTCCGGGAGGTCTGTGCTCGCTTCACACACGGCGTGCTGTTCTTTGAGACCTGTTCTGAGAGCGGAACGAGAATCGCCAACAGGATGGTGAAAAAGACAGGCAACAGCGGGGCGGAGATGAGGTTTTGGGTGAACCGCGCCGAAGAGGTCAAGGCGTGGTCGCCAAACATCAAGGAGGCAGTCTGCCTGCCCTATTTCGGCGCAAGAGCCAAAGACAGGAGGTTTTCAAGGCTCACACGGCTGATCATGTGGGGCGGCGATTTTTTGAAACGGACAAAGTTCGTCCGCGTCAC
>JAISLY010000046.1 GCA_031277035.1 Coriobacteriales bacterium
GGTTGAGGGAGCGCTTGCAAGACGATTTGGCCGATGCCATCGTCGTCAACACCGGCCCGGTGGCGTATCGTCGCGATGACGGGATAGCCGTTGTCCCCGCCGCGCTTCTCGGTGCCTGAAGCGACAGAGGACATACGCTGAGGGCACAGCGCATTCTCAGCCATTTTGCCATTCCCCTCAGCGGCAGGGGTGTTGTGGCCATCGGTCGCTCTCTTTTGTGTTGCATTTTGATGCCTGAAAAATTTGCAAACTCACTGTTATAAAATTTGCAAACTGACAAATGCACTGGTAAACTATCCGTATGAAATATAGACCGAGGATAGCAGACAGTCAGATAGCGCGATGCCTCAACCTCTTTGGTGCCGTGCTCATAGAGGGGCCAAAATGGTGCGGCAAAACATGGGCAGCAAGGAACGCCTCGGCCAGCGAGTTCTCTGTTGCAGACCCTGAGGGCAACTTCCGAAACCGGGAGATTGCACTGCTTAATCCGCAGGCCGCATTGGAGGGTTCGCGCCCTCACCTGGTCGACGAATGGCAGGAGGTTCCCCTGCTTTGGGATGCCGTGCGCGCCGAGGTTGACCGCAGCGATGCCAGGGGCCAGTTCATCCTTACTGGCTCATCAACCCCCGACGATGACCGGACGCTGCACAGTGGGGCCGGTCGGGTGGGGCGCATTCGGCTGGAGACCATGAGCTTGAGCGAGACCGGCATCTCTCAATCGAGTATCTCACTGAGAGCCCTTTTCGATCAACCCGCATCCTTTACCAGCGGAGAGCACATCGGCAGCCTTACGCTGACATCTCTGGCAGAAAGCATCGTGAGAGGGGGCTGGCCTGCCTTGGTGGGCATGCCCGCAGAGGATGCCGCAGAGATTATCGACAGCTATCTTGACACTATCGCAGAGCTTGACATCTCAAAGATTGACGGCACCAGACGTGACCCAGGCAAGGTCAAGGCACTACTCAGATCCCTGGCTCGCAACACCGCCTCCACCGTAAGGTTTGCTACTCTGTCAAAAGATATTGCGGAGTTTGGTGCGATTGCGGTGTCTGACAGTATCATAAGCGAGTACTTGTCTCTGCTCAAACGCTTGTTTATCGTTCGGGACGTTCCTGCCTGGGAGCCAGCGCTCAAGTCCACGATTCGCCTGCGCTCCACCCCCAAACGCATATTCGCCGATGCGTCGCTGGCGGCAAGTGCTCTCGGTGCCAACGCCGCTTCGCTTCAGGCGGACCCAAAACTGCTCGGGTCGCTTTTTGAGAACCAGGTGCTACACGACCTTATTGTGTACGCTGGCATCAGCAGAGCCGAGGTCAGGCAGTATCGGGACAATTCTGGGCTGGAGACAGACGCAATCATCGAACGCCGCGATGGAAGTTGGGCAGGCATCGAGATAAAACTCGGCTACCACAGCGAGGATGAGGCTGCCGAAACGCTGCTCAGACTGAAGCGAAAACTTGATGGTACGGGCCAAAAGCCCCCCGCTTTTCTCGCAGTAGTAGTTGGTGTTGGTGCCCTGGCCCGTCTGCGCGATGATGGAATCTACGTTATCCCCATCGACCACCTCGGCCCCTGACATGACAAGAGGGAGCTGAATGCTGACACAGAGGGGAGACGCTCAAGATGAGTTGTCGGTGAATTAGCCAATAAATCATCGGCGATTCGTCCAATAAGCGTGATGCGAATTGTTGATTTACGAGGCTGCGAGCGATACGATGAGGTCATGAAAAGGGTATTCCAGATTGATTTGTGTGGTTGAGGGAGCGCTTGCAAGATGACTTGGCCGATGCCATCGTCGTCAACACCGGCCCGGTGGCGTATCGTCGCGATGACGGGATAGCCGTTGTCCCCGCCGCGCTTCTCGGTGCCTGAGGGAGGCATATGCTCACACCGATAACAGCCGAACTATTGGCATCAGGACGCATCGCAAACCCCGTGTTCAGACGCGAGGCCCAGCTTTACCTCGACATAGAGGCCGACTTCCGCGCGCAGGTCGAGGACTTTGGGCTGCCTTTCGCCGACCCGGTTGTCGGCCCGGTTGCCAGCCCGGCTGCCAAGCCCGCCGCCGCCCCAGCTGCCAGCGCAGCAGCCGCCACCACCACTGCAGACCCGCCCGCCCCCGCCCACATCATGGAGCCTGCCGACCCGTGGGTGACCTCGCTTGCCTCCCGCGGCCTTACCATCGCCAACGACCGCCGAAGCCTCCATACGGGGTGGATCTCCCCCTCCTGCGTCTCCTGCCGCACGGGCACGGGCACCGCGACCTACCTCATCTCCACGCAGTGTCCACGCGAGTGCTTCTTCTGCTTTAACCCCAACCAGGCCAACTACGAGCGTCTCAGGCAGGAGCTTGACGACCCCGCGGCTCGCCTCACCGAGCTGCACGGGAAGGGCGTGCCCTTCCACGACCTGGCGCTTACCGGCGGTGAGCCTCTGCTTCACAAGGCGCAGACGGAGGCCTTCTTCCGTACGGCGCAGCGTCTGTACCCCGATGCCTACACGCGCCTGTATACGAGCGGTGCCTTCTTCGATGCGGACTGCGCGCGTACGCTCGCCAGCGCCGGACTCAGGGAGATACGCTTCAGCATCAAGACCGACGACACGCCAGGTGCGCTTGCCACGACCTTTGAGCGCATGAGCCTGGCCCGCGAGCACCTGCCGCACGTGGTGGTGGAGATGCCCGTCATGCCCGACGAGCAGGCGCGTATGGAGGAGTTGCTGTGCGCCCTCGATGAGCTGGGCATCGACGGAATCAACCTGCTTGAGCTCTGCTTTCCCTATCACAACGCCGCCGAGTTTGCGCGGCGCGGCTACGCGCTCAAGCCCCGCCTGTTTCGCGTGTTTTACAACTACTCGTACGCCGGCGGCCTGCCCGTTGCCGGCAGTGAGGACGTCTGTCTCCGACTGCTCGGCTTCGCGCTCGACCGCGGCCTGCGGCTCGGTGTGCACTACTGCTCGCTTGAGAACAAGTTCTCCGGCCAGGTCTACCTGCAAAACGTCGGCAGCCGCGACGCCTACCCCTT